>NZ_JBSIUR010000011.1:0-41448 GCF_053654655.1 Helicobacter sp. 23-1045 | reverse complement strand
CAATCACTCGCATAATCCCCGCTTTTAATATGCAGACGCATTTCGCGGAGGACTATCAATGGAGCGGTTTGTGCGAATTTGTGAATATGGCAAATGCAAAAGTTGTCATCCAAAACGCCTACCACAAAATCGAGCGCGTGAGAGTGTGCTACATTATCACACTGAAATAGGGGAGATTCTGCGTTTTCACATATTTCGCAGAATCTAAAAATCGCAGAATCTCGCACGAAAATCGCAGAATCTTAAAGCAGATTCTGCGAAAAATCGCACTTTTATCGATAAATTTTTTTCAAATGCTCCATTTTGCTACTTGCATTTAGCAGTAGCATATCCGCCAAAATTAGCGCGAGTTGAGACTCTGCCACCACACTCCCGCGAATCGCAATGCAAGGGTCGTGCCGTCCTTTGAGATTTAGCGTAACTTCGCGCCCATTTTTATCAATCGTCCTTTGTGGTTGAAAAATGCTAGGCGTGGGCTTAAAATGCACTTTGATTACAATCTCATCGCCATTGCTAATGCCACCCAAAATCCCGCCACTATGATTGCTGACAAATCCGCGCTCATCGATAAAATCATTGTTTTGGCTACCTAAGCGCGCACTAGATTCGATACCACTGCCGATTTCTACCGCCTTTACGCCATTTAGCCCCATCATCATCGCACCTATCGCCGAATCCAACTTATAATAAAGCGGTTCGCCAAGCCCTTTTGGCACATTTTGCGCTGAAATTAGCGCAACGCCACCAATGCTGTCGTGATTTTCGCGCGCAGATTCAATCGCCTTTTTTTGCGCGTTTTCTACGCTTGAATCCAAACTAAAAATCTCGCTTTTTAGGGCATTTTCAAAGGATATTTTTTGCGCTAAAATCCCGCCGATTCCAAAAATCCCGCTTTGCACTTTTATATTAAATTCGCGCAATAGCATTTTAGCAAACGCCCCAGCAGCTACGCGCACCACGCTCTCCCTTGCACTGCTACGCCCACCACCGCGATAATCGCGCACTTCATATTTGTGATAGTATGTAAAATCCGCGTGGCTAGGGCGAAAAATGTCCTTTATATTTTCATAATCCTTGCTTTTTGTATTTTGATTTGCCACAATTAGCGCAAGTGGCGCACCTGTGGTGAAACCATCAAATTCGCCACTTAAAATCTCTGCGCAATCCGCTTCTTTTCGTTGTGTGGAGTAGAGATTTTGCCCACCCTTGCGCCGATTTAGCTCACTTTGTAGCAAATCCAAATCGACTTTTAGTCCCGCAGGTAATCCGTCAATTATGCACCCAATGGCGTGTCCGTGTGATTCGCCAAATGTGGTTACGCGAAGGCGCACTCCAAAGGTATTCACGAGCCACCCTTTCTTTGCTTTATGCGATTGTAGGCGATTTTGGCGCATTCTTGCTCTGCCTCTTTTTTGCTTTTGCCTGTGGCTTTGGCAAATTCTTGTGCGTTTATTAGCACCCGCATTGTGAATTTTTTGTTGTGGTCTGGTCCTTTTGAAGCAATCAAATCATATTCGGGCAAATCCCCGCAAATCGCCTGTGTCAGCTCTTGCAAAGCGGTTTTGTAATCCACAAAGAGACTCTCCAACTCCACGCCCTTATATTCGCCCTCCAAAAGTGCTAACGCCACGCCACGCGCACTCTCCAAGCCTCCATCAAGGTAAATCGCGCCGATTAACGCTTCAAAGGCGTCTGATAAAATCGATGGCTTCTTGCGCCCCTTGTTGCGCGACTCCGAGTGCGAGATAAAGAGATATGCGCCTAAATTTATGCGGTTTGCGAGATTTGCGAAGCTATTTTCATTCACTATCGCCGCACGAATGCGCGTCAAATCGCCCTCGTTGCACCGCACCAAGCTTTTGAATGCGTATTCGCCGATGATTAAGTCCATCACCGCATCGCCCAAAAACTCCAACCGCTCGTTATTTGTGCGCTTATCAAAGCTCTTGTGAGTGAGTGCTAGGCGCAGTAAATTTTCATCTTTGAAGTTATATTTGATTGCCTTTTGTAGGGCGAAAATGTCGCCTTGCGTGTAGGGATTTTTTAACTTTTGGGGCGTAGAATCTAATGTGTGCTTTGGCGCAGAATCTGTGATTTTTGATTTAGATTCTGCGTTTTGTGTGCGATTCGTAGAATCTTTCTTTTGTCCCCCCTCCCTTGCAAGTGGGGACTTGTTTGAATCTTCCCCCTCCCTTGCGGAGGGGGTTAGGGGGTGGGTTTTTTTTGCATTAGATTCAGCGAATTTTTGATTTTTTTTATTAGATTCTGCATTCGCAGAAACTACCCACCCCCTTAATCCCCCTCCGCAAGGGAGGGGGAGAGATTGAGATTTATCCTCTCGCATTTGGGATATGGGATTTTTAGATTCTGCGATTTTTTTGCGATTCGCAGAATCTTTTTTGTTTTTTTTGAGATTCTTCGCTACGCTATCGCTTCGCTCAATATGACAAGTTGAAGTGCGATTCGCAGAATCTTTCGCCGTATCCACCCTTTTTTTGCCTATTTTGTTTGTTTTGCCCATTCTCATAGCGTGTCCTTAATGTGAATCCCTTTGAATTTTTCTGCTTCGATTTTGGCGATTTTGTCGCATTCTTCATTTTGCGGATGTCCGCTGTGCCCCTTTACCCAAGTGGTTTTGACAGCGTGAATGCGCGAGTGTGAGATGTATTCGCGCCACAAATCGGGGTTTTTGACTTCTTTGAAATCCTTTGCAATCCACTTTTTTAGCCACAAGTTTATGCCATCGCACACATATTTTGAGTCGCTGACAATCTCCACTTCGCAGGGCTCTTTGAGTGCTTTTAGCCCTTCGATTACCGCTCTTAACTCCATTTGATTATTCGTAGTGTTTGCTTTGCCGCCGCTGATGGTTTTTTGCGCGCCATTGTAGTCTAAAATCGCGCACCACCCGCCAGCACCGGGATTTTCTAAACACGCCCCATCGCAAAAAATTATTACTTTTTTCATCGCTCAATTATCTCCAAAATTACCGACATTTCGCCTATTTCAGCGCAGTTTTGGCATCTATGTGATTCAAAGGGGAAGACAGCTTGGCAAGAAGTGCATTTGTATTTGAAACTCAAATCCGCCCTTTTGTGCGAGTGTTTGCGTAAGATTCGCAGTGCTTCTAGCTCGAAAATCTCGCACTCTACGCCATCATCGATAATCCCTTTGGCGCGATAAATATCGGCGATTTGCTTATTTGCATTTATCGCCCCGCTTTTGCTTGGCACTCGCCACAGCAAATCGATGAAATTATGCAAATTTTGCTCTGCATTTATAATCTCCCAAAACCGCCCTTCATTATGCGCCAAAAAATACTGCAATGCGAGCTTTTTCGCGCCATCATTCATCACCCGCAGAATCTCGCCTTCGCGCACGGCAGAGCTCATCAAGCTATCATTTATCAAAACTAGCATTTTTATGCAAGTCCTTGTCTTTTGCAGGGACTTTTCGCCCTTAATCTCTTCAATACAGCTCACCACTTCAAGCGCATTTGCGTATTCGCCAAGCGTCTCATAAGTTTGCATTAGAAGCGAAAGGGCGTTTGCGTTGCGTGGATTGTGTTTTAGGATTTCGATAAAAATATCTTTGGCGCGTTGCATAAATCCTGCCCTGTAATACGCCACTCCAAGCAACTCAAACACTTCGATTTTATCTTTCAAATCGCTAATCTTATCCAAAATCGCCAAATAGATTTTTATCGCGTCATCAAAATTGCCACTTTTGATGTAGATTTGCGCGATTAAAATTAGCGTTTGGTGTGGGACTTTGGATAGATTCAGGGCATTATTTAGATTGCTATCAATCTCATAAAAGTTGAAATTTTCGGCGAAATTTTTGAGTGCGTCCGCCTTTTCTTTTTGCTTGAATCGATTGCGTGTGTAGTCTGCAACCGCCACTAGCACGATGATAGAGACGATTATGATAATGCTAAAAAGCGGGTCTTTGTAGAAATCTACGAAAAATGAAATGAATTTATCCAAAGGCTACCTTTAAAATTTACTCCCGCCACTTGCGGGATAGCACAATTCAATCTCTCCCCTCCCCTTGCGGGAGGGGCTGGGGGGGGGTGGGGTAATTTGCTAAATTTTGCGATACTATTATTTTAAACATTTTACCTAATTTTAAGCATTTTACCCACCCCCTTAATCCCCCTCCGCAAGGGAGGGGGAAATACAATGTAAATCCCACACTCACGCGCTTGGGAAGGGGGAGAATTTGAGATTCTTCGCTACACTTCGTTCCGCTCAGAATGACAAATACTTTGGATTGCTTCGGCGAATCTACGATTCGCCTCGCAATGACGAAAGTCGCACTAGATTCTGCGATTTTCGTGTTTTTTTCAAATAGATTCTGCGATTCGCAGAATCTCAATCCGCAGGATTTGCGAACGAAGTGAAGCAACAATCGAAGTATTTTGCGGTATGGCTTTCGTAGTTTTTGGTGAATCGACACAAGGATAGCGGACTTAGCGTCCGTGCCTTGTGGCGATTCACCAAATCTGCGAAATCGCATACCCAAAGACAAATTGCCACCCAAAATCTATCGATTTTTTATTGCGTCTAGCGCGTCTTGATAATTCGGCTCATTTGTAATCTCTTCGCAAATCTCTTTATAAATGATTTTACCACTCTCATCCACCACAAACACAGCCCTTGCCAAAAGCCCGCTCAAAGGCGAATCATCAATCAAAACGCCATATTTTTCGCCAAACTCTTTGTTGCGAAAATCGCTTAGCGCCTTTACATTTTTAATGCCTTCAATCGAGCAAAACCGCCCCTGCGCGAAAGGCAAATCCATAGAAATCACAAAAACTTCGACATTTGGCAAGTTACCCGCTTCGGTGTTGAATCGCTTTGTTTGCACTTGGCACACAGGCGTATCAAGGCTTGGGACGACATTTAGGACTTGAATCTTATCCTTTTTGCCACCCACAAGCACATAGCCCAAATCATTGCCTTTTAGCTTCACACTTGGGGCAAAATCGCCGACTTTTACTTCATCGCCCACGAGTTTTACGGGGCTTCCTTTTAGTTTTACACTCATTTGAATTCTCCTTTAATCAAAAATATTTTACAATTCCATTTTTGGAACGCGAAATTATATTTAAATTTCGCATTTTTACGCTTAAAAGGGGGCAAATTTTTGGCAAGAATCACAAAAAAGAAACGCTACATTTTGGATACTTCAATCATTTTGGATGACATTGCGAATCTATCATTTATATCGCAAGGCGGGGAAAATGAAGTCTATATCTCCGAAATCGTGCTTTACGAATTGGATAAAAAAAAGGATTTGCAAAATGAGCTAGGATATTTTAGTAGAGAGTTTTTTCGTGCGCTTAATTCAAGTGCGACAGAAATCGCCAAAGGGCGCACCAAAAACGGCGATAATATTTATAAGATTTGCTTCAAAGACGCGGAGTTTGATATTTTTATTATTTATCGAAGTGCGTATAAAACGCAAAATTTGGAGTATTCGCTAAATGACAGCCGAATCTTGGAGGTTGCAAAGGATTATGATTTTATTTTGCTGACAAATGACATTGCATTAAAGATTCGTGCCATTTCGCAGGGTGTGCGCGCTGAATCAATGTTTCGCAATATGGTTGAAAATCCTAGCGATATAAATTTTGCCTTTGCGTTTAATTTGCATAAGGATTCATCGCCCCAATCTTTGTCGCAAAATGCGGATTTTAAAAAGCTAAAAGATTGGAGCATAATTGAGCTTTTGGAGCAGGACAATACGGATTCATCGCTTTATCTAACGGGCAAAAAGAAGTTTGGCTTTAAAATCGATGGCAAATTTGAAGAGCAAAATTTAGACGCTATAATCGAAGAAAACGCGCCCTACATTCGCCCCATAAATTTGGAGCAAAAGCTACTTTACGCAATGCTAATCCACCTAAAAAACAAAGTAAGCATCATCACAGGTAGCACAGGCAGCGGCAAAACGCTAATCTCACTTCAAGCAGGGCTAACGCTTGTAAAAAATGGCGCAGTTGAGGGCATAATCTATATGCGAAACACAATCACATCAAATGACAAAGAGGCAGAGTTAGGCTTTCGCAAGGGCGATGAGAGCCAAAAACTTAGCTACTTTATGTATCCGCTTTATAGCGCGATAAATTTCACCATCGACAAACTCCAAGAAAGCTCACTAGCCAAAAAAATCGAATATAGTGGCGATGTGAATACTATCGAAAAAAAGGACGCAACGGAGTATTTCATCAAAAAGCACAATATCGAAGTGATGGACATCGCACACGCTAGGGGTGTGAGTATTGCGCGAAAATTTGTCATCTTTGATGAGGCGCAAAATGCCTCCGATGCGACAATCAAACTCATAGGCACACGAATCGCACAGGATTGCAAAATCGCATTTTTGGGCGATTGGAAGCAAATTGACCATCCATATCTAAGCAAATTTCGCAATGGCGCAGTTACGCTACTCCAAAAGGCGCAAAATAGCGACTTTTTAAGCGGAATTCAGCTAAAAAATACGATTCGTAGCGAAATCGCCGAATGGTTTGAGGAAAATATGTAGATTCTGCGTTTTTCGTGCGAAGTGCAGAATCTCACAAAATTCGCAGAATCTAGCGCGTTTATTTTCTGTCATTGCGAGATTCACAACGCGCATCGAAGCAATCCAAAAATCAAAATAGAATCGCCACCCGCCGTCATTGCGAGGGCTTTTTTTGAAAAGCCCGAAGCAATCCAAACATTATCGCAAATCCCCAAAATTTTCACATTTTTCTGCTAAAATTCGCATTCACATAAATACACCCAAAGGACGCCAATGTTTCACATTTGCCTTTGTGCCAACGAGCCTTACGCCAAATACACCGCTGTGCTTATTTCTAGCATTGTGAAAAGCACGGATTGCACAAAATCTTTTAGCGATTTCTTTGCGCCACGAGAGAGAGAGAGAGAGAGAGAGAGTAATTCGCGCGAAATAGGCACTTTTACGCCCCAAATCGCATTAGAAAGCGCATTAGATTCTTATCCAAAGCAAAATTTTGAGCGTTTGAGCGAATCCCAAAAGCGCGAAGGCTACATTTTTCACATTTTTAGCGATTATTTTAGCGTAGATTCGCGCACCAAATTCACCGCCCTTGCACAAAAATTAAGCCAAATCTATCCTTGCGAGATTCACATTCATATCTGCGAATCTGCGCTTTTTAGCGGACTGCCCACGCTAAATGGCAATTATTTGACATATTTTCGCTTTTTTATCCTGCGCTTTATGCCAAAGGATTGTGAGATTTGCTTGTATTTGGATATTGATATGCTTGTGGTAGGTGATTTGCGCGAACTTTGGACGCTTAAAATGGGCGAATCGATTGTTGGCGTAGTAAAAGATTATATTTTAAATAATGCTATAAAAAAACGCCCCGCATTGCTACCTAAAACTACGGATTTGCCTAACATAAGATTTACAGGGTCACATTTTAATGCTGGATTTATGCTGATAAATTTGGAGGCTTGGGAGCGTGAAAATATTACGAAAAAATGCTTTGAAGTGATGAAAAATTATCATTTGGATATGCACGACCAAGATACACTAAATGCGGTGATTGTCGAACAAAATCGCCTAAAATTACCTTTTGCGTTTAATTGTCTGCCACGCGCTTTTTTGCAAAGTATTTGCAATGATGAATCGCAACATTTTAAGTTTGACTACACGCGTGAATCTATGAATTTATCACTAAAAAATCCTATGATTTTGCACTTTGCGGGGGAATACAAGGCGTGGAGCAATGCGTGGATTATGAATCAAAATGGGCGAATTTTAAGCGATTTGTGGTGGGAAGTGGCGTTAAATACGCCAAATTTTGATGAGATTTTGCGCGTGGATTTGGCGAATCTAAATGCGAGTATGGTTTATGAATCGCGCGTGGCGGTGTATTTGCTAGGATTCACGCAAAATTTTTGGGGATTTTTTGCCCTGCCTTTTGTGGCACAAAAAATCTTTGGCAAAAATGCGAACGAAGTTTTGACAACGCGTGAATTGCAAGATTCGCGCTCTTTAAATCCGTGTGATTATAATTTTGCCTTTGAGATTTTTGCACTCACACAAAAGTCGTGGCATAGGCGCAAAAAGGGCGATTTGCTAATTTTGCCATTTAAAGCGATGAAGCTAAAATACCGCCACAAACGCTATGGAATTGTAAGAATTGTGTAGATTCTACAAATCCACGCGAATTTAGCTTTTAGATTCACGCGTTTTGGATACTTCGCTTCGCTCAGTATGACGAAATAAATACGCAAATCCATATAGATTCAGCGCACAAATCCGCTATAATATCCATAAATTTTTTACTAAGTTGGGATTATGAAAAACGAAGCAAAGACGCGCATAAATATCGATGAGTTGCTACAATCCTGCGGATTTGTCCTGCAAGATAAGGCAGAATTTAACCGCTTTGCAAAAGCGCAAGGGCAGGACATTTCAGCCGTTGCCGTGCGTGAATTTACAATGAGTGATGGTAGCTACGCGGATTATCTACTTTTCATCGAGGGCAAAGCCTGTGGTGTCATCGAGGCAAAAAGAGAGGGCAAACCCACAAGTGGCGCACACGCCCAGAGCAAGCACTACGCCACGCATTTACCGACAAATCTAAAAGCGTGGGCAAATCCCCTGCCGTTTTTGTATGAGAGCAACGGAGGCGAGATATTTTTCACTGATTTACGCGAATCGCACACACAAGCAAAAAGAGCAAGGCGCGTTTTTGCCTTTCACACGCCAAAATCCCTGCTTGACAAACTCCAATCTAAAAGCACTCTGCGACAAAATCTAGCCACACTCCCACAAATCCCGCTAGATTCTACGCATTTGCGCCCCTGTCAAGCAGAGGCTATCACCGCGCTTGAAAACTCCCTAGCCCTAAACAAACCCCGCGCACTTATCCAAATGGCAACGGGTGCGGGCAAGACATTCACCGCGTGTAATTTCATAAGCCGACTTTTTATCCACGCAAACGCAGGGCGCATTCTCTTTCTTGTGGATAGAAACAATCTCGGCGAACAAGCAAAAAAAGAATTTGACAATTTCCGCATTCAAAATCGCAAATTTAGTGAAATCTACATTACAAACCACTTGCAAACAAACCACATTGACAAGGATTCAAAGCTAGTCATCACCACGATTCAGCGGCTTTATTCACTATTAAAAGGCGAGGCAGAATTTGATAGCAGCAACGAAGAGCATTCAGCGTTTGATTCGCACACCGCACAGCACACACCACCAAAAGAGCTAAAATACAACCCCGCTTTCCCCATAGATTTTTTTGACTTTATCATCGTAGATGAGTGCCATAGAAGCATTTATGGCGAGTGGCGACAAGTGCTAGAATACTTTGATGCCTTTATCATCGGGCTTTCTGCCACGCCTAGTAAACACACGCTAGGATTTTTCGCGCAAAATATGGTAAGTCAATATCCGCTTGAAAAAAGCATAATCGATGGCGTAAATGTGGGCTTTGAGATTTTCCGCATAGCCACAAAAATCAGCGAGAAAGGCGGGGTTATTCAAGCAAGTGATGGACATTTTGCCGTGCCAAAGCGCGACAAACGCACAAGAAAACTCATCTATGAAAGCATAGATGAGGATTTGGAGTATAAAAAAGCGGATTTAGACAAAAGCGTAGTCTCATTCAATCAAATCCACACCATTTTAGAATGCTACAAAAACTCCGTATTCACGCAACTTTTCCCCGAGAGAGCCAATACTTCTGCAAATAATGAAGCGTGGATTCCAAAGACGCTGATTTTTGCCAAAGATGACGCACACGCCGAAGAGATAGTCCGTATAGCGCGAGAAGTCTTTAACGCTGATAATGACTTTTGCCAAAAAATCACTTACAACATAGGCAAACAAAGCCCAAAAGAGCTGATTGCCGAGTTTCGCACAAGTCCAAAATTTCGCATAGCCGTAACGGTCGATATGATAGCCACAGGCACGGACATAAAGCCTCTAGAAGTGCTTATCTTTATGCGTGATGTCAAATCCAAGCTCTACTATGAGCAAATGCTAGGGCGTGGTGTGCGCACGGTTCATAAAGATAGTTTAAAAGAAGTTACGCCAAATGCAAATGGCAAAAATCATTTCTTTGTCATTGACGCGGTGGGCGTTACAGAGAGTCTCAAAACCATTTCTTCGCCATTAGAGCGCAAAAAGGGCGTGAGCTTTAAAAAATTGCTAGAATCTGTCGCAATGGGCGCAAATGATGAGGACACCATATCTAGCCTAGCCAATCGCCTAGCAAAACTTGCGCTAAATGCCACGCCACAAGACAATGAACTAGCAAGAAATTTAAGTGCGATAAATGATAAAAAAGGCAAAGATTTGCGCGAATTAGCGCGGGATTTGAGCGAGTGCATTGATAGCGATTTTTGTGCAGACAAAAGCGAGGCGCAGATAGAATCGATAAAAGACACCGCGCTTATGCCTTTTAACAACCCGCTTTTGCGCCAACATTTGCTTGAAATGGCAAGTAAAAACTTTATCTACATTGATGATATAAGCGTAGATGAAGTCATCACAGGCGAATTTTCAACAGACAACGCGCTTAAACAAATCCAAAATTTCAAAGATTTCATTGAAGCACACAAAGACGAGCTAGAAGCATTGCAAATCATCTACACACAAAGCTATGCCAAAAGGCATTTGACGCGAAATCTCATAAACGAACTACACGAAAAGCTAAGATTCGCAGGGCTAGGGATTGCAAGTCTGTGGAATGCCTACGCACTCACGCAAAAAGGACGCGTAAAGCCACTAAAAAATCAAGATTCAAGCCAAAATTCAAATGTAGCAAAGCTTACAAATCTCATTCAGCTTGTGCGATTCGAGCTAGGATTTGATAGTGAGTTGCGAAATTTTTGCTGTGTGGCAAATTCACGCTTTGAGCTATGGAAAGGTAGGCAAATCAAAAAGGGCATAGATTTTAGCGCGGAGCAACTAGAATTTCTAATCCACATAAAAGACTATATTATCGCAAATGCTTATTTGGCAAATGATGATTTGCAAGGGCTAAATGACGCTTGTGGCGATACAAACGGAGTCTTTGTCGCAAAAGCCCTTTTTGGCGATAGATTCGCCCCATTGCTAGATGAGCTAAATTTCGCACTTTTAAGCGGACTAAGCGACTTAAAAGCAGGGTGATACTTAAAAACACAAAAAGTAAAATGGGATTTTAGAAAGGTAAAAATGTTAGAATTATATTTTGATTTTATAAGCGTGGCAATTCACACAAATCGCCCCACGCTGTCATTGCGAGAATTGCTTACAATCCCTGTATCTACGCGCAAAGCATAGATTCGTGGCAATCCATAAATAAAAAAAGGAAACTAATGCAAACTGAAAATTTTTCAAATCTCCCAAAATCTTGGCAAATCAAACCCCTAAATTCTTTCGGCATTTTTATTCGTGGTGTTTCTTATAAAAAAGAACAATTACTCAAAGAAAAAACTTCAAATTCAGTGTTTTTGCTTCGTGCAAACAATATCCAAGAAAAATTAGATTTAGCGGATTTGCAAATCGTCCCAAAAGAACTTGCAAAGGGTAAAATTATCCAAGATAATGACATTGTATTTGCTATGAGTAGTGGCAGTAAGCATATTGTAGGCAAAAATATCATTTTAAAAAATTTGCAAGATTATTCTTTTGGTGCATTTTGCGGACTTTTTAGAATTACGAATCAAGCATTAAACCAGCATTATTTAGCTTACTTTTTGCAAAGCGATTTTTACAAAAAATACATTGTCAAATTTGCCAAAGGCACAAATATCAATAATTTAAGATTTGGCGATTTAGAAAATTTGCCTATCCCCCTGCCGCCACTTGATATTCAAAAGCGCATTGTGGCAAGGCTTGATGAAGCATTTGCGCGAATCGATAATGGCACAAAGCACCTAAAATCCGCTCAAAATAATATAACCAAATACAAGCAAAGCCTACTAAAATCCGCATTCAACGGCACACTGACAAAAGAGCCGTCATTGCGAGGGAGCAAAGCGACCGAAGCAACCCACTCTCATCGTCATTGCGAGTCCTTGCGACAGCAAGGCGAAGCAATCCACAAAAAAGATATAGATTGCCACGATTGGCTTACGCAAAATCTCGCAATGACAGATAAAGAATCATCAAATCTCCCGCAAGGCTGGACTATCAAAACACTTGGCGAAATTTGCGAATTTACCTATGGCAAAGGTTTAGAATACACAAAAAGAAAAGCTAGTGGTAAATATCCTGTTTATGCTGCAAATGGCATTAAAGATTATAGCGATGAATATATGATTCAAGAGCCATCAATTATTGTTGGCAGAAAAGGAAGTGTTGGAAGTTTGGTTTTAACAAATTCGCCTTGTTGGGTGCTTGATGTCTCATATTATATTACTTTTGACAAAGAAAAATATAATTTAATGTTTTTATACTATTTGCTTAAAACTTTAAATTTAAATCAATATGCTAGGGGTGTCAAACCCGGACTTAGTCGCAGTCAAGCCTATGAATTAAAAGTTAAAATTCCACCCTTACAAACCCAAAAGCAAATCGTAGAGATTTTAGAAAAGCATTTTAAAATCGCGGACAAAACAAGCGAATTTATAGAATCCGCCCTAAAAAACGCAAAGCAACTCAAATCAAGCCTACTCAAATCCGCCTTTGCAGGTGAGCTAGTGTGAATCCTTATTGTCATTGCGATGTGCGCGAACAAAGTGAGTGCAACGAAGCAATCCACAAGAAAACAATAGATTGCCACGATTTTGCTGCGCAAAATCTCACCAAAATGGATAGGACAAATTAGTTAATATGTTAAAAAAATTTGATTCTTTTAACATATCTAGCTATAATGTTAAAAATTTTAAGATTTTTTAACATATCAAAAAGAAAGTGGCTGTAATGAAAGAATTTATCCCTGATGAACTTCCGCTAAATATCCACATAAGCGCAAGTGGATATAAGCTACTTGTATCGGCTTCAAGGGCTTTAAGTGAGCTAAATGGCGTAGCAAAAACTATCCCAAATAGATATATACTCATAAATGCCCTAGCATTGCAAGAAGCAAAAGATTCTAGTGAGATAGAAAATATCATTACCACACACGATGAGCTGTTTTTAGCGAGTGTAGATGATAGCAAAATGACACAGGCGACAAAGGAAGTGCGGGATTATGCAAAGGCTTTGGAGATAGGATTTTGGCTTATTGCTAGAAATAATCTGTTTGTAAATTCGCATATTTTAGCGATTCAAAAAAAGCTAGAACGCAATAATGCAGGATTTAGACGACAAAGTGGCACAATGCTAAAAAATCCAGCTACAGGTGAAATAAAGCATATACCGCCACAAAAATACAATGACATAGTGCGCTTAATGGGAAATTTAGAAAAATATATTAACGATGATAGTTTGCAAGATTTTGACCCTTTAATCAAAATGGCAATCATACATTATCAATTTGAAAGCATACACCCATTTTATGATGGCAATGGCAGAAGCGGGAGAATCATAAATGTGCTTTATCTCGTGTATAAAGGACTTTTGGACTTACCTATACTTTATCTTAGTGGCTATATCGTGCGACATAAGGCAAGGTATTATGAGCTACTCCAAAAAGTGCGCAATGAGAGTGCGTGGGAAGAGTGGATAAGCTATATGCTTATAGGCATAGAGCAAACAGCAAAAGCGACAAATGAAACGATAAAAACTATCCAAAATCTTATGCAAAACACAAAAAACATACTACGACAAAATACGAGCTTTTATACAAAAGATTTTTTAGAAGCGTTGTTTATCCACCCATACACAAGGATAGAATCTGTAATGAAAACGCTTAACACCACAAGGCAAACTACTTCAAAATATCTCAAAATATGCGAAGAGTTGAAAATCTTGCGTTGCATAAAGATTGGCAAAAATCATTACTATGTCAATGTTGGACTTTGTGATATTTTTAGGAAAGGAATATGTTAGATTTTGGATTAGATTTTAACATATTGAAAAAATGTGTTAAAAATCTGGCAAATTTTTAACACAATAGAATTTAATCTCAACAAACGGAGGCAAAATGAACGCACAAAATCTAATCGCAAAGGTTTGGGACTACGCAAATATATTGCGCGATAGCGGTGTAAGCTACACAGACTATGTCGCACAGCTTAGCTACCTGCTTTTCTTAAAAATGGAGAGCGAAATCGCAAGCGTGAATCCTAGCGCAACTTCGCTAATCCCGCTTGAATTTCGCTGGGAGATTTTAAAAAAGCTTGATGGTTTGGAGTTAGAAGGCGCGTATAGCAGGGCATTAAGCGAACTATCCAAACAAGGCGGGATAGTCGGCACGATTTATCAAAAAGCGCAAAACAAAATCACCGAACCCGCCAAACTAAAAAGGCTCATAAGCCTAGTCGATGGGGAGACTTGGCTAGGGCTTAGTGTCGATGTCAAAGGCGCGATTTATGAGGGACTTTTGGCAAAAAACGCTACGGAGACAAAGGCTGGGGCGGGGCAGTATTTCACCCCGCGTGTGCTGTGTGAGAGTATCGTGCGACTTATGCGCCCTACACCGCAAATGTCCGTGTGCGACCCTGCGTGTGGGACGGGTGGATTTTTACTCGCGGCTTATGCGTATATGAAAGCGCAGAGTAAAGATAGCGAGATTTTGCGCGCATTGCGTGAGGATAAGCTCTATGGCAAGGATATAACGCCACTTGTGGTAAGCCTATGCGCTATGAATCTCTTTTTGCACGGGCTTGGCGTGGGGTTTGATAGCGTTAGGCAAACGGGCGCGGATTCTAGCTTATGCGCGAAAAAGGCGCAACGCCCATTAGTCGTGGAGGGCGATTCGCTTTTGGAGCTGGGCAATGTGCGATTTGATATAATTCTCACAAATCCGCCCTTTGGCAAAAAATCTAGCACCAAAATAATGGGCGAAGATGGGAGCGTGAAACGCGAGAGTGAAACATATACGAGGGAGGATTTTATCGCCACTACGAGCAACAAACAGCTAAATTTTTTGCAACACATTATGAGTCTGCTAAAAATCGGTGGCAAAGCCGCTGTGGTGCTACCTGATAATGTGCTTTTCGAGGGCGGGGCTGGGGAGCGAGTGCGTAAGCGACTTTTGAGTGAGTTTGATTTGCATACGATTTTGCGTCTGCCAACAGGGATATTTTACGCACAGGGCGTGAAAGCAAATGTGCTGTTTTTTGACAAATACGAACCTTTGAGCAAGGGGCTACGGACGCAAAAAGTGTGGGTGTATGACTTGCGAAGTAATGTCAATTTAAGTTTGGTTAGCAATCCTTTGAGCGCGGAGCATTTAAGCGACTTTGAGCGGTGCTTTTACGCGGGGGAGTTGCCTAGCGATTTTGGTGAATTGGATTTTGCAGATATTTTGTCTAGGCGCGTGGAGAGTGAGCGATTTAGGGCATTTAGCGCGGAGGAAATTTTGGCAAGGGATAAGGCAAATTTGGATATTTTTTGGCTAAAAGATGAGAGTTTGGGGGATTTGGAAGATTTGCCTGCTCCGCGTGAAATCGCTAATATGATAAAAAGCGACTTGCAAAGCGCGATAAGAGAGTTTGAAAGCATAGTGGTTTAGAATCTCTAAAATAGATTGCTTTGCGCGAATTATGATTCGCCTCGCAATGACGCGTGGTGGTAGATTCTGCGATTTTCGTGCGATTCGCAGAATCTCACAAAATTCGCAGAATCTAGCGCAGATTCTGCTCCACGCTGAAAATCACGCTATCGCTCTCGCCCTTGTCATTTATAATCGTTAGCGTGTGATTGCCCGAATCTATGTTTAACGCACGGACTTTTTGCGCACCAGAGCCGATAAACTCCCTATCCACATACCAAAAAACATTGCTATTATTTAGGTTTGCGATTCGCGCTAAAAGCGCGTTTTCGCCATCAAAGTCTTTTGTGGGCGTGATTTTTATGCCATTTTTTGGATATAAAATCTTTAAATTTCGTTTAAAGCGCGGATTTTTCGCTACGAAGTCTAACTCCAAATTCTGCTCTTTGTAAAAATCCAGCAAATTTATCGGCAGATTTAGCCGTGTAATCTCGTGTGCACCGATAAAATCCCCGCTTTGCGAATCCACTTCATTGCCATTTTTATCCACAAAGACATTTTTCAAAAATGGCGATTTTCGCAATGGACGGGCATTTTTAGGATATGGCACTTCACGCGATTTTATGCCCTTATAGCGCGAATCCCACGCGTAGCCCGTGATTTCATCGATTTTGATATTTTTTAGCGCGTCATTTGGCTCTGCAAACGCACCGCCCAAATCCCCCAAATCGCCCAAAATACTAAAAAGCAAATCACCCGCGATATTTACGCCAAAAAGGTTTGGATTCGCGCTCCCATCGAAATTCCCAGCCCACACGACAATGGTGTATTTTGGCGAAGTCCCAGCCGCCCAAGCGTCCTTGCGCCCGTAGCTTGTGCCAGATTTCCACGAAAAAATCTTTTGATTTTTGTAGTAATTTTCGATGCCAAGTCTGTCTAGCTTTGACATTGCTTGAAGTGTGAGAAAACTTGCACCTTGTGAGATAAATTGCTGATTTGTTGTAGAATCCGCCCCCATTTCGTCATTGTGAGATTCGGCGATAGTCGAATCGAAATAATCCACGCTAGATTCGTCATTCTGAGCGAGTGAAACGAGCGAAGAATCTCGCATAAAATTCGCAGAATCTGCCTTTATTTTGTCATTCTGAGATTGCGAAGCAATCGAAGAATCTCTATTTTTTTGAGATTTTTCGCTTCGCTCAAAATGACAAAGTTCATTAGATTCTGCGTTTTGTGTTTGATTCGCAGAATCTACGCTATTTTTTGGATTAGATTCGTTTGTTTCTTTTCGCAAAAGGGCTGCACCCCGCTCCCGCTCCCCCCGACTATTAAATTGTGTCCCCAAAAGCTGCCGCTTTTCGCTTTTAGGGGGAGAGCCTCGCTTTTCCGCTTCTAGCAAAAAATCGGCACTCGCACTACTGCTCGTTTGCTCCCGATTTTTTGCACCACGAAGCGGGCGAGTTTTGGGTGCTTCGCACGGATTATTTGGACTAGATTCTGCGTTCGCAGAATCTAGTAATGACAAATCATTTGAATTTATATATTTCAAATCCGCGAATCTGCCGTAATTTCCTAATCCTGCATAAATTTTCGCAATATCCTCCACGCTAAATTCCTTCGTCCCTAAAATCAGCGACAGCCCATACTGCTCGAAATTATTGCCACTAAAACCCAAAATATTTTGCAAATTATAGAAAAATCGCTCATATCCATAATCCTGCAAAAGCGCGACAAACGGCACATTTAGCGAACGAATGAGCGCGTTTTGCGCTGGGATAAAGCCGTAGAATTTTTTATTTGCATTTTGTGGCTTGAAATTTGCCCACAGCGTGGGCGCATCAACAAGTTTGGATTGCGGGACAATTAGCCCATTATCGATTGAAAGTGCGTAAAGCAGGGGTTTTAGCACAGAGCCGACACTGCGCTTTGCGATAATGCCATCAATTTGCCCAAAGCCATCAATATCAAAAAAATCCTGCGAACCGCCATAAGCCAAAACTTCCCTACTTTGCGTCCCTACGATAATCGCAGCGACATTTTGAATGCCTAAATTTTTTAGCTTTTGGTGGTAGTTTTTTAGCGCACTTTCAAGCCGAATCTGAAGCGTTTTATCAATCGTAGTGCGGATATTTGGCGAAGCATTGTTTTGCGAAATCATTTTTTGCGAATCTTGCAAATGATTCACACTAGATTCGCGCCCACCACGCAAATCATTTGCAAGGCGAAGCGATAAATGTGGCGCGATATTTTTCTCTCTCCAAATCTTTGGCAACCCCTCGCTTAATGCAAGTTTGAGATTGTCATCATCGATAAATCCTTGTGCGTTTAGCTTTTTTAGCAGATTGTCGCGCTTTTGCAATAATCGCGCAGTATTTTTTTGCAGGTGCATAAAGCCCGGCGCATTTGGCAAAACCGCCAAAAGTGCCGCCTGTCCCCACGACAAATTTTGTGGCGACTTGCCAAAATAATACAGCGCGGCGGTTTTCACGCCCACGATATTCCCGCCATACGGGGCATTATTAGCATACATTGACAAAATCTCATCTTTGCTATAAAGCCACTCTAATTTTAGGGCGAAAATTAGCTCTCTAAATTTATTGAAATAAGTGCGCGAATCGCCACGCATTAGCTTAATAGTCTGCATTGTGATAGTGCTTGCACCACTGCGATTTTTGTGCGTTAGATTATGCCAAAAACTCCGCACAAGCGCACTCAAATCAAAGCCAAAATGACTATAAAATCGCTTGTCCTCGAACGCCAAAATCGCGCGTGTCAGCTTCTCTCCCAAAGGCTCGGTGGTTTTTATGTGCCATTGTTGCGATTCGCTTAAAAACACGCTTAAAATCTCGCCATTTCTATCAAAAGTCGCCTTTGAATACCGCGCATTAAAGGGGTCACCTTGCGGATTAAAGCTAAAAAATAAAATCACACTATACGCAAAAATAAGCATAGTAGCGCAAAAAATGGCAAATCTAAATGGGTGCGTTTTAAAATTAAACGCTTGGGGGTGAAAAAATCTTGCGAGTTTTGTTAGGATTTTTAAATTTTGTAAAGTTTTCAAAAATTTTAAGTTTTTCAAGTGTTTCAAAGTTTTCAAATGTTTCAAGTGCGCCCTTTTTGCGTGAAATGATTTTGCGAAATGATTTTACGAAATAAAATGCGAATTTTAGCGAGATTCTGCGAAAAATATATTTAGATTCTACACCAAAGATTCTGCGTTTTATGCTAGATTCTGCGAATTTGCACGAAAATCGCAGAATCTACCCCAAATACGCCTCTAATTTATTTAACGCCATTTTTAGCGAGGTGGTGCAAATTATCGCATTGTCTTTTTGTGGATGCTCCCCTAACCTACTTTCAGTTACCATATAAAAATACTTCAATCCCCGCCCAATGCTTAAAATTCTAGGTCCGCCATCGTGGTAAAAACTAGGATAAATCTCAAATACACACGCACCCTTTTGCATAAAAAGCACATTTGCAAGCCCCGCAGAGTGCATTGAGGCGACTATTTTTGCGTTATTAAACATAGTAATTTGCTTATCAAAACTTAGCAAATCTGGTAAAATAATCTCATATCCAAAATCTGCAAAAATCTTTTCCACCTCTATGCTGTTTTCGATATTGCGATTAGAATTTTTGGGGCGTTTAAGGAAAATCTTGCGTTTTGGCGTGATTTTTGGGACTAAAAAATTATAGGCATCATAAATATATGGCGTTAGCGGGAAGCTTTTCGCCCAGCTAGTTTTATCACGATAATCCACCGCTTCCCACATAGGATACAGCGTAGGGACCACCAGCTCTTTGATATACAAAAGGCGATTTGGCTTTGGGGATAAAATCTTATCTTGTGGAATGTTTAATTTTTCCACAAAAAACCTTTGGAAACTCGTATCCTGTGGCAATATAAAATAATCAATATGCAGTTTTGAATCTAGGATTTGAAATAAATTCCCATTATGCTCGGCATTAAAATGAAAGATATTTTCACCCCAATAAATCACCGCCACACGCCCATTTATGTATTTAGCGCGTAATAAATGGCGATAGAAATTTAGCCATTTTAGCAAACACGATATGAAAAAATATAATTTTTTTAGTAAATTTTTGTGATTTGGCGCATTGAACTCGTGATTAAAATACAGCGTGTGCGAAGTTAGAATCTTGCGCTTTTTAGTCCAAATCAAATCTTTGTCGCTAAAAATATAACTCTTTGGCATTATTCGCACTTTTAGCGCAGGCGTGATACAAGTAAATGGACGGAAAAAGCGATGTGGTCGCCCAAAAATATCAAGGAAGAAAAAATTTGAATAATGATTGATTTTAGTGGGAGATTTAGGGAGATTCTGCGATTTTGGTGGGAGTGTTTTTGTATTTTTACTCAGCGGAGATTCGACTATGTGTTGCGCGTGATTTGAGTGATTTAGCGCAGAATCTGTGCTATTATGCGTAGAAACTAAATGCGACTTCGCAGAATCTAATTTGTTTTTTGCAGAATCTAACTTATCTTGCTTATTTGACGCAGAATCTAACTTATCTTGCGCAGTATCTAATCCCCCCCCCCATCGTATATATTTCTTTGGAAATTTGCTCTTTTAATATGCAATCTAGCTCCACCACATCGCCAAACTCAAAAATGCCATTTCCGCAAAATAAAATATTTTTTGTGGGATAAATCTCAATTTCTTTGCTTATTTCGCCACTTTGGATGGCGCATTCAAAGGTTGTGGTTTTGCTTTTTAAATATTTTAAAGCAAAATTTATCATTTAAATTTCCTAATTTTGAATTTTAAATCGCAGAATCTGTGCTAGATTCTGCGATTTTTGGCGAGATTCTGCGATTCACACGAAAAACGCAAGAATCGCATACAAAAGACACAAATTGTATCCACGCAAAAGGACAAATACGCCCTACACTCGCGCTTCTTCGCGTCTTTGCAAATATTCCCATTTTGCATTGACATCTTTTTGAATCTCATCGATAATATATTCATTTTCTTTTTTAAATAAATGTTTGAATCGCCCCTGTGCCGCGAGATAATCTCTCACAGGCAAAATATTTTTTGGGCGATAAGTGATATTTAGCTCACAGCCATTTATGATTTCAAATAGCGGAAACACAAGCGAATCCACCGCCAAATCGCTCACCTCAACGGTCTTATCAGAGTTGAATCGCCACTCAGTCGTGCAAGCACTCATCGCATTTATAAAAGTCGGTCCGTCCGTGTCGATTGCGCGTTTGATTTTTTTATTCATATCTTTCCATTTGTTTGGCGCAACTTGCGCGACATAGGGTGCGCCGTGCGCTGCCATAATCGACAACAAATCTTTTTTCTTTTCCTTTTTGCCATAGCTCACATCGCCAGCTGGCGAAGTCGAAGTGCTAGAACCAAGCGGTGTAGAGCCACTGCGCTGTCCGCCTGTGTTTGCATAGACTTCGTTATCAAGGCAAATGTAGGTTATGTCGTGTCCGCGCTCAAAGCACCCGCTAATCCACTGAAATCCTATGTCATAAGTGCTTCCATCACCGCCAAATGCGACAAATTTGGGCTTTTGCCCTGTGTATTTGCCCTTTTTGGCAAGTGCCTTATACATCGCTTCTGCCCCAGCTACCGCCGTGCTACCATTTTCAAAGCCGATATGAATCCAAGGCACATTCCAGCTCGTATAAGGATATACCGCCGTTGAAACCTCCAAGCACCCTGTCGAAGTGCCAAGCAAAAGCGGGGCTTCGGTAGCATTTAGCACTTCGCGCACAATCATTCCGTGCGCACAGCCCGGACAAAGCAAATGCGAACCCTCAAATCGCTCCGCCACATTTGAAAATTGCTTTAAATTTTTGATTTCTCTTGTCATTTTGAACCTCCCAAATTTTAGTTAAATCCCATTTTTTTGCCACGAAGCCCGATAAATTGCTGCGATGGGTGCGTGAGTTTGCCCGAATCGGCGTTTGCTTTTAGCTCATTATAGACTTCTACTAAATGCTTTTGCGTCAAATCCCTGCCACCAAGCCCGTAGATATAGTTTGAAATTATGGGGCGATTCGCGCTATATGCGCCATAGAGCGCCGCAGTGGTTTCATTAAAGAGCATTCCCATTGCCCCAGCGGGGAGACTTCTATCTAGCACTGCAATCGCCTTTGCATTTTTTAGCACATTGCCTAGCTCGGTGTATGGGAAGGGGCGCAGAGTGCGAATCGAAGCCACGCCTGTTTTTAGCCCATTTTTTCGCATAACGCCACTTGCTACACGCGCAGATTCGACACTTGTCCCAAGTGCTACGATGATTAGCTCGGCGTCATCGCAGTCATAGCTTTCTACTAAATTATATTTGCGCCCTGTGAGCTTTGCAAAATCCGCAAACACTTCGCTAATCACGCTTGATGAGTTCATAATCGCATTATGCAACTGCGCCTTATGCTCAAAATGCCAATCTTCCTCCGTTTGTGAGCCGTAAGTAACGGGTTTGCTAAAATCCAACATTGCGTTATGTGGCTTGTAGTCGCCGATGAATCTATACGCCTCTTCATCGCTTAATGGAGCGACATTTTGCGCAGTGTGAGAGCAGATAAATCCATCTTGATTCACAATCACAGGCACACGCACACGCATATCTTCGGCGATTTTAAAGCCCATTAGGTTAAAGTCATAGGCTTCTTGCGGATTGTAAGTGCAGAGATTTATCCAGCCTGTATCACGGCTTAGATACATATCGCTATGGTCGCCATTGACATTTAGCGGAGATGCCAAAGCGCGATTTACCAAATTTAGCAAAATCGGCAGTCGCATACCAGATGCCTGATAAAGCACCTCCACCATTAGCGCGAAGCCCTGTGAGCTTGTTGCAGTCGCCACACGCCCACCTGCTGCCGCTGCGCCCACGCACCCGCTCATCGCTGCGTGCTCGGATTCGACCATTACAAATTCGCCATCAATGTAGCCATTGCTCACAAAGCTACCATAATTTTGCACGATAGGCGTGGATGGCGTGATAGGATATGCCGCCACGACATCGATTTGGGCTTGACGCATCGCCTGAGATGCCGCCATATTGCCATCCCACACTTCGGTTTTTTGCAGATTCATAGTCTTTGCCATTATTCGCCCCCTTTTGCTTCTTTGTTTTTCGCTTGTTTTTCAGGCCATTTTTTTAGCACTTCATCATTGTCCTCAATGTCATTATACATTAGCAAGGATTTTGGATTGCTTGGGCAAACGCTTGAACACACGCCACAGCCTTTGCAGTGCGTATAATCCACGCCTTGCAGTTTGTCATTTCGCGCGATTATTGAGCTATCTGGGCAATATAGCCAGCAATTAAAGCAGTTTATGCAATGCTCTGCGTTAAATACGGGCTTCTCCACGCGCCAATGCGCTACACTTGCGGTGTATGAGTTGTTTTGCGTGTAGTTTCTGTCCTCTTGCTGTTTGTTGATATTATCGCCACCATCGGCAAACGGAAATAGCACCGAGCCGATTTCAAATTCATTCCAACCTTTATGCTCCATTTTCTCCCCCTTTACTTTACTTCGTTATATGCGCGAGTTATCGCTTCCATATTTTTGTCAATCACCGCTTGTGGCAATTTTTTGCCAAGCACTTTTTTAAAAGATTCCTTAAAAAATTCCAAATCCAACATTCCGCTAACCTTCATCAAAGCCCCCAACATCGGCGCATTTGGGATAGGTTTGCCAAGCGTTTCTTGTGAGATTTTTATGCAATCAAGCACAAAAATTTCTTTGCCTTTTAGCTCTGGTTTTCGCGCGATTAGCTCATCTTTGCTTAAATGCGTGGTGATGATATATTTTGTGCTATCCTTTTCAAACTCACAAATATTTGTGATAAAAGTAAGTCCCGGGTCGATGACTAGGACATAATCTGGATTCATAAACTTTTCGTGATTCAAAATCGCACTATCATCGATTCGATTATACGCAGTCATCGCCGCACCGCGCTTTGCTGAGCCATAAAAGGCAAATGCTTGGACTTGTTTGCCTGTCTGAGACACCACATCTGCCAAACCTTTCGCACCCGTTACCGCGCCCTGCCCAGCGCGAGAATGCCACCTAATTTCTAACATATTATCTCCCTTCGTTAAAAAATATGAAATGCGATTGTATAATTTCGCTACTTAAAAAAATATTTATTATATAAAATTTGGTATTTTGCATTGCGAAATGTGTTTCGTTTTGTGTAATTTTGTAATTTTTGGAGCGAAATATGAAAAAATTTCTTGTATTTTTGGCGATTTTTGGGCGGATTTTTGCGCTAGATTCTGCGGATTCGGATTTAAGATTTGCGAATTTAGATTCGCTAAAATTTCTAAAAAACGCAGAATCTTACGCTGTTAGCGAGAAATTTGATGGCGTTCGTGGCATTTGGGATGGACAGACAATGTTTAGCAAACGCGGCAAGAAATTCGCAATCCCGCCTTGTTTCGCGCAGAATCTAGCGGTTTTAGGTTTGCAAAAGGGCGAGTTTGTGGAGGGCGAACTTTGGATTGATTATGGTGAGTTTGAAAAAATCAGTGCTTTGATTCGGCAAAAAAGTCCTTCGTGCGCGGATTTTAAGCAAGTGAAATATTTGATTTTTAATGCGAAGTTGAATGAATCAAGCGATTTTTTGGCGAATCTATCGACAATTCAAAGCATTTTAGATTCGCATAAAATAGCGCAAATTAGGACAATAAAGCAATATAAATTTAGCGACACAAGCGAAGTGGGCGATTTTTTTAATGCAATAATCGCAAAGGGCGGTGAGGGCGTGATTTTACGAAACTCACACATCGCCTTAAAGTTAAAAGCAAGGCACGATGCCGAGTGCAAAATCATCGATTTCACGCGTGGCAAGGGGCGTTTGAGCGATAAAGTGGGGGCGATTGTGTGCGAGAGTTTGGCGGATAAAAATAGCGGGATTTCAAAAGGCACGATTTTTCGCATAGGCAGTGGTTTAAGCGATGAAATGCGCGCCAATCCGCCTAAAATAGGGACGATTATCACATATCAATTTAGTGGCATTAGCAAAAATGGAGTGCCAAAACATACGCGCTTTTTACGCATTTATGGGGATTAGGTGGGCAATTCGCCTTTGGGTATTCATTCCGCAGATTTGGCGAATCGCCACAAGGCACGGACACAAAGTCCGCTATCCTTGTGTCGATTCGCCAAAAACTACGAAAGCAACACCGCAAAATACTTCGATTGTTAGTAACGGCACACTAGATTCTACGATTTTCGTGCGAATCGCAGAATCTAAAATAGATTCGTCATTGCGAGCGAGCGAAGCGAAAACAACGAAGCGTCTGTGCGAAGCACCGACCCACACTTGCAAATCCACAATAAAAATTAAAAAAATAGATTGCCACGATTCTGCTTCGCAGAATCTCGCAATGACAGATTATTTTTTATTTTACCCACCCCCTTAATCCCCCTCCGCAAGGGAGGGGGAAATAAAAAGCAGATTCTGCGAATATTTTGCAATACTTTGCGTAAAATTTAAAATTTTATTGATAAAAGTAAAAAATTTTGCTTTAATTTTATCGCTTCATTAAATTTTAACATTCGGAGGTATAAAATGAAGAAGATTTTGATTAGTGCAGTGGCGGCAGGGGCGTTGCTTGGGCAACTTAGCGCGTTTGAAGTGCTAAAAGACGGGGAGAAAAGTTTAGAAGTCATCGGTATGGCAAAGGCTGTGGTGGGCTATGGATATAATTTCAGCAAAGCCACAGGGACAAAATTGCAAAGAGGCACATATCCTAGCGAGTTTATCTACGGCATTCAGGGGAACTCACGCATTGGATTAAAGGCGAGCTATGGAAATGTATTTGGCGCGGCGATTTTAGGTGCAGGGGAAGCCACTCTTTATGGCGACAAAAGTAACACAGGCGGTTTTCGTAATCTATATTTAGGATATGATTTTGGCGATGCAGGGAAAATCTTAGCTGGTAAAAATGAGCTAGTTACCACAATGGGCGGATTTTCAAGCTCTATCTTTGATACTGAAAGCGGACTTCAAGGATTTGGTGGCACAAGCACAAGCACAAGACGCTTTCAAGTCGCATATATGTTTGATGGTGTGACAGTCGCAGTTAGCGAAAATGATGTAAGTGATATCGATAAACTTGGCAATAAATCTGTCCCACGATTCTCCGTAGGATATGATTATAGCGCAGATGGACTAACTGCAAAAGTCGCAGCTTCTTACACTTATGCAAGTAGAAAGGCAACTGCACACATCGCATATTTCGCCGCTGGTGCAAAATATGATTTGGGTGGTAGCTATGTATCTGGTTTGATAAACTATGGGCTAAACTCGCAGTTAGTGGGTGAAAGCAAAATCAACAATCCTAGCTTATCTCGTGGCTATGGAAATGTTGCTGTTGCTGATGAAAAAGATTTCAAATTAGGTGGCACAAGCAATAATACTCATCTTGTCGGCGTAGCATTAGAGTATGGAATGAATATAAATGATGATTTAGGACTAAAAGTCGGTGCGGGGTATCAATACGCCACAAAAGCCACAAAAGCAGAAGCGAAAGTCGGCACAGGCATTTTGAACTCTTATAGCGCATTTGTGCAGTTGCCATATAATGTCGGCAAAGGATTTTCTATAATCCCACAAGTGGGCTATTTAGGCACTACAACTTCTAGCAAAGCTGACAACAAAACAACCTACACAAACAAAGGCAATGTGTTAGCAGAAGTGCTATTTAACTTGGTATTCTAAATCCGCTAAAACTTCGTTTCATTATGTGAGATTCTGCGGAATCTCGCATAAAACCGCTAAATTTTGATATAATTCACACTCCCCAAAGTGCAGGGTGTGGTGGGCGACTGATTTTGCGTGCGTTGCGCCAAAATAGGAAAGTCTGGACTACTGAGATTAGGATTCCATTTAACGAATGGCTACCGAAAGGTAAGGGAAAGTGCAACAGAAAGCAAACCGCCGAAGTTATGATTATGTCGCGCGGAAGTATTTTGAGTGGATTTCGTGGGTTGTGCCGAAAAATTCGAGCGAAAATAGAACTTAATGGTTCATTGAGCGAGAATTTTTCAAACTCCCGCAAAATCCGCCAAAAGACAATCGCGCCAAACTTTGGTAAGGGTGAAAGGGTGGGGCAAGAGCCCACCGAATTTTAAGCAATTAAAATTGCCGGCAAACCCAATCCGTAGCAAGAATGGCAGGTTAGAAATCTCGCATTTAAGCCATTCGCTGTGAGCGTCATTGTGAAATGCGCCATTAGATAAATAGTCGCTATGCGTGGCAATCTGCGCTATGGCAAACGCCAAACGCGCCACCACGCAACAGAATCCAGCTTACAGCCACACCTCCCTTTGGGGAAACTTTTATAGATTCTGCGCAGAATCTGCATTTTTTTGAAATCCTTTGGCATTATTTTTGCTTTTAAAAATCAAAATCCACATTTTGGAGCGAAAATGAAAAAAATCATCTTAATTTTGGCATTTGCAATCCCGCTTTTTAGCGCGAGTAGCGCGACAAACGCAGCTATCGCACTAGCGCAAAAAGGCAACTACGCAGAAGCCTTCAATCTTTTCAAAAAAGCCTGTGATGAAGTGGGCGATTCGGACGGGTGCTTGGGGCTTGGGCTAATGTATATGTATGCGATTGGCACAAATGGCGACAATCAAAAGGCGTTGCAATATTATCGCAAGGCGTGTAGTGGCGGAAATGCCCTTGCTTGCTCAAATCTCGCCTCCATTTATGACAATGGTAGCGAACAAATCCCGCAAGACAAGCTAATGGCAAGTGAGCTGTATATGGTGGGTTGCAGTGGTGGCGATGTTTTTGCGTGTAACAATTTGGGCTATATGTTTGCAAACGGCATTGGCGTGAAAAAAGACTACTTCAAAAGTCTGCAATATTACAAATTTGCTTGCGATTCGGGCAGTGCGCTTGGGTGCTATAATCTGGGACTTTTAAGCAATACTTACAATATTTTTGGGCTAAATAAGGACAAATTGGGATTGGTGGATTTGAATTTTGTGGCGTGCAATCAGGGCGATTTAATCGGCTGTGCGAATTTGGGCTATCTGTATGCCTCCGGCAAACACGGCGCACCAAAAAGCGCATTTAACGCCGTAAAATACCTAAATATCGCGTGTGAAGGCGGGATTTTAAGCTCGTGCAATAATTTGGGCGTGATGTATGAAAATGGCAATGGTGTGCGCCAAAACTATGAAAAGGCGTTAGAATTGTATGGAATCGCGTGTGATAGGGGATTGAATGGGGCGTGCGTGAATTATAAATACTTAAATCGAAAAATTTTCAGCGCACCTTGAAAAAAGCGCGTTGTCTTTTTGACGCTTTTGCGGGATTCTGCGCTCTCAACTGCTCGATGAACCCATCAGTTCTATCTCGCAGTTTCGAGCTTGAAAACCCACAAAATCGCCTAAAAATACTTCCGCGCGGGGCGTTTTTGAGTTTAGATTCTGCGATTTTTGTGTGAATCGCAGAATCTAGCAAAAATTCGCGAATTTCGCAGAATCTAAATAGAGATTCTTCGCTTCGTGCTTCGACTTCGCGCGAGAATGACAAAATGGATTGCCGCGTTCGCTACGCTCACTCGCAATGACGAGGAAATGGATTGCTTCGTTGTGGCTTCGCCACTGCCTCGCAATGACGGCGCGGGGGCAGATTCTGCGCTTCCAAATGTGTTTCCAAATGCGTTTCAAAAAAGGAATGCGGATTGCTTAAAATTACGCAATATTCGCAGAATCTAAACTCAAAAAGGACGCTAATTTGTTAGGATTTTTAGGCAGATTGTATCAAAAAGTCATCATTTCTATTGACATTGATTTGCAGATTTGCAGGGTTAAAATCGCCCACCCAAAGAATGCCGAGCATAATGAATCCAAAACATTTCGCACGGTAAATGGCGACTTGCCCATCGAGGCGGCAAAATACATTCGCCACATTCAAAATCGCTATCCATTTACCTATATTGCGACTATTTCGCGTGTGGCAAAGCAGGGATTGATAGAGGGCAATAAACTCAAAAAGTTCGAGGATTTCTCGCTCAATCCGCACAAACTGCTGATTATGCTACTTAATAAAAAGTGGTTTGTGTATATTGACAAGGATGAAATGGCGCACTTTAAGGGGAAGTTTAGCAAGGTGCGGGGGGCGGACTTTATCTTTTCGCCATTTTGCCTTGTGTATGAGAAAATCAAATCGCGCCTAGATTCTGCGAAAAAACTCTATATTTTGCAAGAAAATACCACCTGCACGCTTTTAATCGCGGATATTGAGGGCGTTTATTTTGGCAACTACATAATTTTTTCACAAGATTCTGCCAAAAGCGCAGAATCTAGCGAGGTTGTAAAGTTTGAGACGATTGAAGAGATAGATGATACAAATGAAAATATCATCATAAAAGACTTTGAAAAAGGCGATGAAGTGGCAAATCTAAGCGACTTAAATATCGCAAATACGCTCATTGCCACCATCAAAGAAACGCTAAATAATTTCTACAAAGATGAGCGATATGCAAGCGATTTTATCGAGGAACTGCTGATTTTGGATGCGTGCGGGATTAGCGACTACTCAATCACGCATTTGACGAATAATATAATGATGGAAACGCAGTTTTTGCGCGTGGATGCGTGCGATGAGATTGAGAAATTAGCAAAAATGGAGTTAAAGTTATGAAATATAGTTTCACCCACCCACTGCCAAAGTCCATCATCTCGCACCAAACGAAAATTTGGATTTTCTATATCGCAATAAGCGTGGGGATAATTTATGGTTATGGCGTATATTTGGATTATCAAATAAAGACGATAAAGTCCCACGCGCAACTCTCAAATACGCAAATTGACGGGCAGGATGAAAGCATTAGCGCGCTAAATAATACCCTAAATAAAATGCGCACCGAAATCAAACTCGAAGCGCAGAATCTCGCCCATAACAAAGACTTATCCGATGCGCTGATAAAGATTTTTGATTTAGTGCCAAATCAAATTACGATAAATTTTATGCGCTTAGATGAAAATTCCCTTATGCTAAAAGGCACAACGCCCACGCGGGAGGCGTATTCCTTTTTACTAGAAGCACCGCTTAGGGCGGTTTTTGACACGACTCGCGCGGACTTTTACGCACTGCCAAATGGGTGGTTTAACTTCACTTCAATTAGCAAAAATCAAAGTAATTTGGGGGCGAGATGAGGGATTTCATCGAAAGCATTGATTGGAGTAAAAATATCGTTTTTTTGCTTTTGTATGCGGGGATTTTGGTGGCGTGTGCTTCGCTTTATTTGCTGCCTGTGATGGATAGTTACAAATCCGCCGTTACGGAGTTGCGAAAGACGGATATTTTAAAAACGCAATTAGATTCTGCGATTAGCGCGCTGAAAGCGGAGCAAGAGGCGTTTTTAAGTGAGAATGCGGAGGTTTTCACAAAACTGCAAAAATCGCCCGATAAAAGCGAGATTACAAAATACGCAAATAAATACCTAAAAGATATAAAAATCGCAGAATCCACCGCAGAATCCACAGAAAACATAACAATCCACACTTTTAAAATCAGTGGCAAATCGCAGAATCTAGGCAAAATCAAAGACTTAACCGCAAATATCTCCACACTCCAAAATAGCGCGAAAATCGCCTTCCCGCTCACAATCCGCAAAGAAAAAAACACGCTTTTTGTAGAAATATCAGTGGAAGTTTATAGCAAAAAGGAAAGCGCACAAGATACGCAAAGTGAAAATTTGATGAGTAAAGAATGATTGCAAAAGTGGTGTCAAGGGGGAGACTTGAACTCCCGACCTCCGGCTTATGAGACCAGCGCTCTAAACCAGCTGAGCTACCCTGACTTTAAACCTGAAATGCGTTAAAATGTAAAAATTTGAAAAACCGCAATTATGCCCTAATTTTATATAAAAAGTCAATTAGATTCTGCGGATTTGATTTGATTTGCAGAATCTTGCAATAACAAAAAGCGCACTAGATTCTGCGAATCGCAGAATCTGGCGCAGAATCTACGCAATTTTACTCCCCTATCATTTCCCAAACTTCGCGAATGACTTTCTCATCTCCATCGCATAGCGCGATGATTTCATCTACGCTTAAATTTTTTTCAATCAACGCATCTTTTATTGAATCTATTTCAAAAACCACATTTGGAATTTTTGTTAGATAAATGGGGTGGGCGTGAATCAAATTATAGATTACATCCTCCCAAAAATAATTATCTTTTGCTTCTGGCAAATTTTCGCGCACTGCCCTTGCCATATCGCCACATAAATACATCATCCCCGTATCGCCATAACCGCTCGTAGAATCTTTTACCACCTTTATGATTTTGCCCTTCTCATCGCAAATATATCCGTCCTCTTTGCCTTTGGTGATTTGTTTAGCGATGATTTGCGAAACTCCGCTTTTGATATATTTAAAAATATTATCTTTTATAAAAATATCGCCGTTAATGATTAGCGCATCATCTAATATATCGCGCACCAAATTTAGCGAACTCGCACTATTTTTGTGCTCATACTCGCTAGAAATTACTTTTTTTAAATGATATTTCGCCACGAGATTATCAAATGCTTGGTGTTTATATCCTGTGATGATTATTATATCTTTTATGCCGTTTGTGTGAAAAAATTTGATATTTCGCTCTAAAAGTGTTTCGCCTTTTATTTTTAGCAAAGGTTTTGGAAACTTTAACGAGAGCGGATATAATCTAGTGCCTTTTCCAGCGGCAAGTATAATTCCTTTCATTGTGCTAAATAACCTATGTTTTTTAAATATCGCTCTAAAACCTTTAAAAAATCTGCTATGTCATTTTTATCAATAGCACCGATATTTGCAACCCTAAAAGTATCAAATGATGAAACTTTGCCCGGATAGATTGTGAAATTTCGCTCATAAAGATAATCGTGCATCGCATCAAAACTATATTTTGCGCATTTTGGTTCATAAATTGCGGTGATGATTTTGGATTGACAATTTTTATCTAACAACAATTTTAGATTTAATTTTTCGCAACCATTTATTAAAGTTTGCCAAGATTCTGTGTATCGCTTGTGGCGATTTTCAATGCCCTCTTCAAGCGTTTCGATTATCGCTTGTTTTAAAGCATATAGAGTTTGCACAGGTGGGGTGAATCGCATTTGCTTTGTTGTGGTAAAATATTTATATTGCGCATATAAATCCAAATAGAGACTTTTTGCCTTTGTGCCTTTTAAATTTTCAAGCGAATCTTTTTTGCAAATCACAAATACAACTCCTGCCATCCCTTGAATATTTTTATTTGAACTAGCGATTAGAAAATCAATATTTGATTTTTCCATATCTATGGGAATTCCAGCGTAAGAACTCATTGCATCCACCACGAACTTCGCGCCATATTTTTTAGAGAGTGCGCCAATGCGATTTATATCATTTAGTAATCCCGTGCCTGTTTCATTATGCACGGCGCAAATATAATCAAATCTATGATTGTTTAGGGTCATTTCCAAATCATCAAAATTTATGGGCTTTATAATATCGCTTTTAAACTCCGTAAAATCTGCGTTATATGTTCGCAGAATCTGTGCCATCCTTTCGCTGTAAGAACCATTATTTATAACCAAAATCTTTTTATTATCGCAAATGGAGGACAAAACCGCCTCCACTCCAGCACTGCCAGAACCACCAAAAAGAACACTTACAAAATCTTTATTATTTGCCACAAAATCCGTTAGCTTTTCGCTTATAAATTCCATCACTTCGCCAAATTCTTTTTCTCTCGGACAAATATCGCTTACCACTTGCGCCATTTTTACAGAATCGCTTGTAGTGGCGGGTCCGGGATTTAGTAAGATTTTTCGTTCTATTTTCATTTTAATTTTCCTTTACAAATTTCATAAACGCCATTTTATTTTCTTTTGGATTTTCCTTTGGGCGACCTAAATCTTTTCGATTGCCCTTTTTTACGCAAATTTCAAGTATTGAAGGGCAATTAGATTCTGCGAATTTCTCCCAAATATTTTCAATTTCATTTAGATTTTGTGCTTTAAAAAATTCATACCCGCAACCTTTGGCAATTTGTGCTAGATTCACACTATCCATAGCCGTCCGTTGTCCGCCCACCGAATCGTGTGCTTCATTGTTAAAAACAATGTGCTTAAAATTTGGCAGTTTTTTTGAGGCAATCACGGGCAACGCTCCCAAGTGCATCAAAAGCGCACCATCGCCATCAAAGCAAAAGATTCTGCGATTAGGTTTATTTAGCGCGATTCCAAAGGCAATCGATGAAGCGTGCCCCATAGACCCTACGACTAAAAAGTCCTTTTCGTGCGTTTTGCGATTTTCATACAATTCGCGTGAAATCATTCCCGTTGTGGAGACTACAATATCATCACTTCGCATTAAAGAAATGACCTTTTTTATCGCCTCTTCTCGTGGCAGTGAAAAATTATTCGCAGAATCTACCTTTTTGTAAGATTCAAATGTGCCTTTTTGGACCACAAAAGCAAAGGGTTTATTTGTGGCATTCATATATTTAAACGCACTGCCAATCTGCGCCAAATCTTGCAAAATCTCATATTTCACGCCCATCGCCTCCAATAGTGGCAAAGTTAGTTTGCCTTGCGTTTCGTGTTGCGGTTCATCTTTTACATTTGGTTCACCACGCCACCCGATAAGTAGAAGTGCTGGGATATTATAAACTTCGCTATCCATCAAAGATAGCAGGGGATTTACAATGTTACCAAGTCCAGAATTTTGCATATAAACTAGTGCGATTTTATTTGTCGCTAGATAATGCCCTGCTGCAAGTGCGAGCGCGTTGCCTTCATTTGCGGTAATGATATGATTTTTATCGCTAACGCTTTGCGAAACACAAGCACAAAAATCTTTTAGCAAACTATCTGGCACTCCGCAAAATAACTCTACGCCGTGTGCCACAAGCGATTGATAAAATTCATTTGCGTTCAATGACTTTGCCTCCCGGGATTAGATTGATAATATCTTTGATTGACATACAATATTGTTCATCTGCTTCTTTTGCCCTGTGGTGCGTTAAAATCGACTTTGCGACATTTACCATCGCAGGATATGCGGCACGAAGCATTTGATTTGCATAAATCACCACGCTAATGCCATTTTCGATGAGTTCTTTTTCGGTAATATGCGAGTAAGATGATGGCACGACAACTAGGGGTTTTTTATTTGGTAACGAAGCATAAATCCTTGCAAATTCTTTAATCTCATCAAAACTTTTTTTGCGAGAGTGAATCATAATGCCATCTGCCCCTGCTTCTAAATATGCTTTTGCGCGAGTTATGGCGTCATCCATACCTTTTTCTAAAATTAGCGATTCGATTCGTGCGATAATCATAAAATTTTTAGTGATTTGATTTGCCTTGCCAGAGGCGATTTTATCGCAGAAATTTTCAATACTATCTTGCTCTTGTGCTACTTCTGTGCCAAAAAGCGAGTTTTTCTTTAAGCCAATTTTATCTTCGATAATAATCGCACTAACGCCAAGTCGCTCTAATTCGCGCACCGTGAATACAAAATGCTCTGCTGGACCACCACTATCGCCATCATAAATAATTGGTTTTGTCGTTACATCTAAAATTTCGCTTAATGCAGCGATTCGCGTTGAAGCGTCTAAAAAGCCATTATCTGGTTTTGCTTTTGCGCTAGATTGTGTGAGAGATGAAATCCACAGCGCATCAAATTCGCACTCTACGCCATTATTTTCAATCATCGTTTGTTCTACAATTAACCCGCTCAAACCATTATGCGCCTCCATAACGCGCACAATATCTTTGGCATTTAGCAATCGATGAAGTCTTGCACTGCGAATCTCTGGCGTAACGCCAATTTCGCGCATTGCGTTATTGATAAGCGTTGATGAAATCCCTTGCGTGTAGGGGACTTCTATTAAAGCCCCCCCCCCATTTTGATAATGTCTCTATGACTTTTTGGCGAATTTCTGCTTGAAATCCCACCTTCCAATCATCGCCGTGAACCACAAAATCAGGTTTGATTTTTTCTAGATTCTGCGTGTAATCAAGCGTGTCTTGCATTACCACTTCGCTTACACCCTTAACTGACTCCATAATTATTTTTCGCTGTTCGTAATTCATATAAGGCAGTCGCCAAAACTTCGCCACCGCTTTATCAGTCAGCAGTCCAATGATGACTTCGCCATATTTTGCCGCTGTGGCGATGATATTTAAATGCCCCGGGTGGAGTAAATCCGCTCCCATACTCACATAAACTTTCTTTTTTTTCTCCATTTCGCCCCCTTTATTTCACATTCACAATGCCCTGCGTTTTGTCGCTGATATCCGTCCAATTTTTCGCTTCATAAATGCTATCGCTGACTTTATATGCCTTTGTGATATACCACGCATTTTTCTTGTGCTTTTGCAGCTGCCACGCAGAGGGAATTGTGTGGATTAACTCCCTATTTTGCGGATAATTTTGCAAGATATTTTGCCCCACATTTGGACATCCATTTGGCAGATTCGCACAAAAAATACTTGCTATATCAAAGTTTGCCATAAGGCGATTATCCACTTTTAGCGCACCACTCGCCCCAAAGTCCTTAAATAAAAATAGCGCGTCCGCGCGAGATGGGATAGGCATATTTACGCTATTGCCCCCGTGGTCGCTTATAACGAAAATCTGCGTATTATCATAAATCCCCGCATTTTTGAGATTCGCCACGAAATCGCTTAGATAGCGCAGGGCACACGCTTCTGTATCGTATTGCTGTGATGGATGCCCCTTTGCCTTGTGTGGATAGTCCTCCCACGCACTTTTGGTGCTGAAAAACTCGCATTTGTCGTCCTTAAAGTGCATTTGATATGGCGAATGTGTCATCATCGAGTGCAGATATTTAAAAGTAGGATTCGCAGAATCTACTCGCAAATTATGCGTAAATGCGTAAAAACTAGCACTATAATTTATCGATGCAAGCGCATTTAACAGACGCGAATCCTTGCTAAACAACCACCGCCCTTCGTTATAAACATCCGCGCGAAAATGCGTAGGCGCAATCTTAAAAAGTCCAAAGTTCAGCATTCTGCCAAGCATCGCGCCAAATGAATTGCTAGTATCCACATTTTGCAGTAATTTTTGCGTGTAAATGTAGTAATTCTTAAACGCGCCATCATCGGCATCGATAGCAAAAACGCCATTATTTAGCGCAAGTGCATTTGTTTTCGTGCCGACAAATGCCATTAGCGAAGTTTGAAATCCACCACGCGCAAAGGCATTTGCGCTATCTGCAAACGCAGAATCTATTTGTGCTGCGAGATTCTGCGCTCGCTTATTCATATTATAAACCGCGTAATACTCGCCACCAATTAGCGTAGCGATGGAATGCACCGTGCTATTTGTCGATGAAATCGCATTTGGATAAAGCGTCCATCCGTCTAACTGCGCCTTAAAATGCGAAAACTGCTCGAAAAGAAATGGCGTGTGCGAACCGCTAAATGCGTCTAAAACAATCACCACGATATTTTTGCCATTTTTGGAGTATGAAAAAAGCGGAGATTCTGCGTAGGGCAAAGGGGCGATATTTTCGATTTGGGGGGGGCAGAAATAAGTGCGTTTTGTGGCGATTCTGCGCTAGATTCTGCGTTTTTAGTGAAATTCGCAGAATCTACGATTTGTTCCCCCTCCCTTGCGGAGTTTGAATCCAAAAATTCCCCCTCCCTTGCGGAGGGGGTTAGGGGGTGGGTATTTGATTCTAACCTTTTATTTGCAATTTGCACCGCATTCACGCCACTTACGATAAATAAAGTCGCTAAAATTACCTGCATTGCACGCTTTAACTTTGTAAGCGCAAACGCCGTTAATGCAATGCCAAGCGACAAAACCATTATAAATTCAACGATTTGCCACGCACTTTTTTGTGGCGCAATTTGCAAAATAAAATGGTCCATCGCCCCATAATCGCCCACAAACACGAAACTATACGCAATCCCGCTAAACAAAATCACACTCAAAATAAACGCCACAAAGTTGCTAAACCGCCTTGCGATGAAACTTAACATATAAATCGCGCTAAATGAAATCAGCAGAAACGCCCCAAATAGCGCACTAAGCATTGCCTTTGTCTGCGAACTCTCAAACTGCGAAACATCGCTATTATAAAGCGCGTAGGGATTAAAAACGCAGATTAGAAACGAAATGCAAATGACGGCGTAAATGGCGGTTTGGCGATAGATTTTGGCATTTGCCTCGCGATAACTTTGAAAGCGCGAAATTACGCAAAGCAAAAGATACACGCCAAAAATAGCCCCCAAAATCGCGAAATAATAGATAAAGAGATTTTTAACAAAAGGCGTGTTATCCATCGTAAAATGCGCCACTCCAAGAAAATCGCCGTTTTTCAAATTTAGCGGTTTGTCGCTTAAAAACTGCAAATTGCGCTGATGATTGCCAAGCAGAGTCATCGCGCTAGAATCAATGCTTTTATCCCACGCAACGCCGATGATTTCAATGTCGCTAGTCATCGATTTAGAGCGCAAAAAGGGATTTAGCGCGTAGTGCATTTTCGCCTCGCCATTTTCTAGCGTGAGTTTTGCGCTGTGCGGGGCAGAGAGTTTGAGTGTGCCAAATGCAAGTAAAATCACTATTAAAAGCGCAGTTAGCGCAATGATAGATTTAAAAAGTCCCTTGCGGTGCGTGAAAAAGGTGGTGGATTTTATTTTGTTAGATTCTGCGAATTTATGTGAGATTCTGCGATTCACAGAATCTGCGTCATTTTCCGTCATTGCGAGATTCTGCGAAGCAGAATCGTGGCAATCCATATTTATTTGTTTCGCAGAATCTGCGGAATGATTATTAAAGAGCGAATTGCTAGAATTGCTACGCCATTTTGCCCACAATGCCCGTAACAACGAAAACGCCATATTTGTCGTCCAATATAATACTAACGCACTAGGCATTTGATAAAGTAGCACCAAAAAGATAAGCGAAATCACCGCACCTTGAATCTTCGCACCCCTATCTTTTGCCACAATCCACACATTTATAAGCGAAATAATTGTCATCAAAATGGGGAGCAAATGCACACCAAGCACATTGTCAGGCGCACTTAAATCAGCAATCCAAAGGAATGAAACGCCATTTAGCATTTCAGCATTTTTAATCACAAAATACATCGCATAAAAAAATGGTATTTGCACCGCCAATCCGCCCAAAGCACTCAAAGCATAAATAGGGTGGTAGTGATTTTGGCGATAGAGCGTTTGGGTAAAGGCAAAGAGTTTTGCTTTTTTATAAACGCTTTTCCACGCCTTTATGCGCGAATCTAGTCGCTTTTTGCGCTCCGCCTCAAACTCTGCTTTTTTGTCAGTTAGATTAAAGATTTTTAGCAAAAAGATATTTACCAAAAGACCTAAAATAATTATGCTAAATCCATAGGATTTTATCGCCATAAAGAGATTTGCAAGTATGAATCCAAGCACAGATTCAAGTGGAAAAATGAAAATGTAATATAGAAGTTCGCTCATTTTGCGTCCTTTTTGGGGGATTTTGCGATTTTTGTGCGATTCGCAGAATCTGCTCCCCCCTCCCGTGCGGATGGCAAATTCAAAACTCCCCCCTCCCTTGCGGAGGGGGCTAGGGGGTGGGTATTTTTTATTTTAGATTTTGCGAATTTGCGCAAGATTCTGCGATTCGCAGAATCTGCGATATTTTCCGTCATTGCGAGATTCTGCGAAGCAGAATCGTGGCAATCCAAATTTATTTGATTCGCAGAATTTGTTATATTTTCGCCATTTTTTTTATTAGATTCTGCGTTTGCAGAATCTACCCACCCCCTTTGTCCCCCTCCGCAAGGGAGGGGGAAATTTTGAGATTCTGCGTTTTGCAATAATTTATCCACCGCTAAAATTTGTTTATGCGTATAAATCTCTTCGCCCAAAGATTCTTCTAAAATGCGTTTGTGAATTTTGATGAGTTCGATTGCTGTGCGTTCCCCGCCACAACCTTGATAATGCCAAAGCAATTCTTTGTATTTGGCGCGATTTTGCGCTTGTAATTTATCTTTTAGCGTAGAATCTATAATGTCTTTTATGTTGCCAAAGTCGCTTGGCGCAATGCTTGTGCTAATCTCACGAAGTGCATTTGCTACCCACGGGGTTTTATGACTTGTATCCTCCAAATCATAGCCGATGACATTAAAGTGAAATTCTGCTGTGATAATAGGCTTACTAAACAGCGCGAGATAATCAAATAGCACACCTGAAAAATCGCCGATGATTAGACTAGATTGCGCAAATGCGTGGATATTATCCGTCCTATTGTCCCATTTTAGATTCTCATAATGTGAAGTTTGCGCGTGGAGCGAATCTAGCATTTCTTTTTCGCTGATATAGCTTTGCGGGTGAGGGCGAATGATAATGTGATAGCCTGAATCTAAAAGTGGTTTTAACAGATTCATTCCATATTTTGAGAGAAGTGCTTCGCGCCCCCAGCTTGGCGCAACCAAAATAATAGGGTAGTGCGTTTGTTTATCTTGTGATTGTGTTTCACGCAAATCTTTCACTTTCTCTGCCAAATAATCCAAATACGGACAACCAACGATTGCTACTTGCTTGTGCTTTAAGCCACGAATCTTTTCTACTTCGCGCAAAAAGTCCGTGTGAATGGGCGAATTTGTAAAAACACTATCAAAATAATCTAACGCAAAAATTTCATAATTATCAATATGTGGGAGCGAGTGCAAAATGTGGCAATAATGCTTCACGCCCTTACTTCGCTTCAACTGCAAAACATCAAGCTGTGGCGTAGTCATTAGACAAATATCCGCTTCAAGCGAATTTAGACGCGCAAAGGCTTTATTATCCGCGCCAATGCACTCAATATGCCCGAAATTGCTTTGAAATTCAAGCATCGGGTCGCGCTCATCGCTCGTATAATAAGTGTATGGGTAATGTAACCTTTCAAAAGCGTCAATTATGGGCTTAAAAAGCGAATAATATCGCTTGTCCTCCGCATAAATAACGATAGAATTTTGTGGGATTTGCGCTAAAAACGCAGAATCTGCGGTAGATTCTGCGTTTTTTGCTAGATTCTGCGACTTTTTGCGACTTAAAATCCTTCTACTGCCCCCCCCCATTTTGATTTTATAAAACGCACCTTTTAGAAAATACAGCAACGAAGCAAAAATCGCCACAATAGAGCTTAATAAAAGCGAACCCGTCCCCGGGTCCAAATATGCGTTTAGATTCTGCGAAAAAAGCAAGATTGCAAAAATTAATGGCAAAAATGGCAAAATATGTCCTTTTTTAAGATTTTTGAAATTTAAAAAACCGAAATTGTAGCATAAAAATTTTAATTTCACTCCAACTTTATTTCCTCCCAATTCTCCGCTTTGTAAATATCATTTCGCACACGATACGCCTTCTCTAAAATCCACTTATCACTTTTATGCTTCTCTAACTGCCAAAATTTTGGCATTGTGTGGATTAACTCCCTATTTTGCGGATAATTTTGCAAAATATTTGGCGCGACATTTGGACATCCATTTGGCAAATTCTCGCAAAAAATACTTGCAATATCATAGTTTGCCATCAAACGATTATCCACCTTCAACTCCCCACTCGCGCCAAAATCTTTGAATAAAAACAGCGCATCGGGGCGAGATGAAATAGGAATATTAATGCTATCAAATCCGCTGTGGTCGCTCACTACAAAAATCTGCGTATTATCATAAATCCCCGCATCTTTGAGCGATTTTATGAAATGCGAGAGATATTGTAACGCGCAAATTTCCGTATCAAAATGCTGAAAATATAGCGGTTGCAAATCCTTGCTTGTATTCATCTTTGCCTTGTGCGGATAGTCATCCCACGCAGTTTTGTCGCTAAAAAACCCGCATTTTTCGCCATCAAAATACATTCCATAGGGCAAATGCGTCATCATCGAGTGAAAATATTTAAATGTCGCCTTCGCAGAATCTACCTTCAAAATATGCGTAGCAGCGTAAAAAGTCGATGTGAAGTTTATCGCTTCAAGCGTATTTGTGACTTTTGGATTGCCCTTATTTAACCACAAACCATCATTATAAATTCTAGGGCGGAAAAATAGTTCAGGCGAAAAGCGGAAAATGCCAAAACTCAAAAGTTGTATTATTTGCGTGTATTTCGCAGAATCTCGCGCATTTGCAATCGCCAAAATCAACTCCCTATTTCTATCAATATAAAATCCGTGAAATTGATTTGCACTCGCATCGATGGCAAAAATGTGATTATTTGCGATATTTTTCGCACTTGTGCCGACAACAGGCATCATCGCCACGCTAAATCCATTCTCCCCAAAGATATTTCCAATCGCGCTAAACGCAGAATCTATTTGCTCTGCGAGATTCTGCGCCCTTTTATTCATATTATAAACCGCGTAATATTCCCCGCCAATAAGCGTTGCGGTGCTATGGATGGTGGAATTTGTCGTAGAAATCGCATTTGGAAAAAGTGTAAATCCATCTAACTGCGCTCTAAACTGCGGAAACTGCTCCAAAATAAAAGGCGTATGCGAACCGCTAAACATATCAAGCACCAAAACCACGATATTTTTGTCCGTTTTGGAGTATGAAAAAAGTTCATTTTGATAGGGTTTAGTATCAAGCATTTTTGCCTCTTTTGGAGTGTGCGAAATCGTGGCGATTTTATAAGCATTTAGCGCACTTAACACAAATAAAGTTAGCAATAAAATTTTCAAAACGCCACCTAATTTTTTTAAAAATACGCCCACGAAAATCACACTTCCAATCGCTGTGGCGATGAAAAATAGGTGTTTTTGCACTCTTAAATCTGGATTTTTAAAATTTAATTTTTGCAAAATAAATCTATCCATCGCTCCGTAATCGCCCACCAGCACGAAGCAATAAATAAAT
>NZ_JBSIUR010000010.1:0-45674 GCF_053654655.1 Helicobacter sp. 23-1045 | reverse complement strand
TGCGAAAAAAAACTAGCGAATCTAATCTAAAAAACGGCGAAAATATCGCAGATTCTGCGCTTCACAAAAAGGACTCCCAATGATTTTAAACGCATTTATGTTGGCATTTCGGCAGATTCAAAGAAACGCACTTCGGGCATTTCTCACAATGCTAGGCATTATCATCGGCACGGGGAGCGTCATTGTGATGATTACGCTAGGCAATGGAATGAGTGCGCAGGTAAAAGAAAATATTTCGCAGCTTGGCAATAATCTCATTATGCTAACCCCCGCGCACGGGCTTGACACCGCAGGGCAGAGCCTTAGGCGGTATTTTAATGAGCAAGAAGTGGAGATGATTCGCAATCGTATTGTAGGCATAAATGCGTTAAGTAGCGTAGGGCAGGGCAACTCGCTCGTGCAGTATAATCAAAATGCCCGTGAGAGCGAGACTTTGGGCGTGGAGAGCGAATATTTTATCGTGGCAAATTGGGAGATTGAGAGTGGACGGGAGTTTAGCGAAAATGAATATAAAAGTGGCGCAAATGTCTGTATCATCGGTGCTACCGTGCAAAATGAGCTTTTTGGCGCAGAATCTCCGCTAGGCGCGAAGCTAAAAATTGGCAATCGGCACGGCGCACTGATTTGCGAAGTCATCGCCACGCTAAAAGGCAAGGGGCAGGTGGGGCACTCAAACCAAGATGAAATCGTGCTTTTTCCGCTAAAATCGTATTTGCGGACTTTGGGGCGTGAAAAAAGCTCGATAAATAATATCAATCAAGTGCTGATTTCGCTAAAAGATGGCGTAGATTCAAAGCAAAAGACAAGCGAGATAAAGTCGCTATTGCGCGAGATTCGTGGTATTGATAAAAGTGGGAAGGTGGATAATTTTGAGATTCGCGATACAAAGCAGTTTGAAGAGGCGATGACTAGCACGATGGCGATGCTGACGCTTTTTATCGGCTCTATTGCGGGGGTTAGTCTCATTGTCGGGGGCATTGGCATTATGAATATTATGCTAGTCTCCGTTACTGAGCGCACAAAAGAAATCGGCACACGCCTTGCAATCGGTGCTTTGGAAGGCGAAGTTTTGCTACAATTTTTAATCGAATCTGTCGTCCTATCCGCGCTAGGCGGGATTATTGGCATAATTTTGGCGTTTTTTATCGCGCTAGGATTGTCAATAGCGATGGATATACCATTTGTTTTTAGCACGGGCATTGCGATTTTGGCGTTTTTGTTTTCGTGCTTTTTGGGAGTACTGTTTGGATATCTCCCCGCCCGCCGCGCTTCAAAGCTAAATCCAATAGACGCATTACGGCACGAATAGATTCTGCGAGATTTGTGTCATATTGAGCGAAGCGAAATATCTCTGTCATTGCGAGATTTGCGAAAGCAAATCGAAGCAATCCAAAATCAGATTCTGCGAAAATTGTGGATTTTTCGTGTGAGATTCTGCGATTCGCAGAATCTGCCATAAATTCTATCCTAAATTTTGCCCCAAAATCGCAGAATCTACCATAAATTCTGCCCCAAATTCGCAGAATCTACCCCAAATTTTGCACTTCAACCCCTTGTGATTTTAGCCAAACTATCGCCCTTTCTTTTTGCGCCACATTACCCAAAATTTTCACCACCAAGTGCCCAAACTCCGTGCTTTGCACCTCATCGATATTTCCGCTTAAAATATTCACATCCACGCCAAACTCCCTAATCATCTGACTAATGAGCGGATTATGCGCCTTTGTGCCCGTGAAAATGACGCGATACACATCGCTTCTATCATCAAGCAACTCCACCAAATTTTCGTCCTTCGTGGGCGGGAGAAATGCGATGAGTTCCCTTGTGATTTCATTTTGCGGATTTATGAAAATCTCGCCCACGCGCCCAGATTCTACGATTTGCCCGTTGCTTAACACGCACATTTTATCGCAAATGGAGCGGACGACATCGATTTGATGCGTGATTAGGATGATTGTGAGATTTAGGCGCGTTTGAATGTCCCTAAGCAGCGTTAAAATCGATGCTGTCGTTTTCGTATCAAGCGCACTTGTCGCCTCATCGCAAAGCAGTAAATGCGGGTGATTTGCGAGCGCACGGGCGATTGCCACGCGCTGTTTTTGCCCGCCACTAAGCTGACTTGGATAAGAGTGCGCCTTATCGCTCAACCCCACAAGTGCCAAAAGTTCAAGTGCGCGGGACTTTATCGCGCTTTTCTCCCACTTTGCAATCTCTAATGCAAAGGCGACATTTTCAAACACGCTTTTTGAAGTTAGCAAATGAAAGTGCTGAAAAATCATACCGATTTTTTGTCGCTCTATACGCAAATCTTTGGGCGATAACCTCCGCAAATCCTTGCCATTTACGATGACTTCGCCACTGCTTGGCGTTTCGAGTAAATTTATGATGCGAATAAGAGTGCTTTTCCCCGCGCCACTAAACCCGATAATGCCGTAAATCTCGCCTTCATTTACCTTTAAATTGATATTTTTTAGTGCGTGAAATCCGTTTGGATAGATTTTTTGAATGTTTTTTAGCTCAACCATATTTTGCCTTTTGAAATTTAAAGGCAAAATGTTAGCAGATTATTTGAGTTTAAAAATAAAAGTGCGCATTTTGATTGCCAAAATGTAGAAAAACGGCGTGTTTAGCGCACTTAAAAGCACTTTGATAAAAAAGTCAAAAAGTGCCATCAAAGTGCAAATCGCAAAACTTTTTTCACCCAAAAATGCAATGTGAAAAAATATCATCGTATCAAAAAACTGCGCGATGATGGTGGATGCGTTGTTTCGTAACCACCAAAGGCGCGGGAAGGTTTTTTTAAAAAAGAAAAATAAATGCACATCGAGTGGTTGAGCGATGATAAATGCGCAAATTGAGGCGATTGCGATGCGTGGCTCGCTTATAAAAAGCGATGGGATGAATGCGATGATTAGCCCGTAGCGCAGGATTTTTAGGACTTCTTTTTTGGAGTTTTTCTCGCTTAAAATATCAAGTAGTAAAAATGACAGCGGATAAATAAGTGCGCCGTAAGTTAGGTAACTTGCGCCGATTTGAAACTGCACGGCGAAGTTTGAGAGGATGACTAGCAAGGCAAAAATGGCAGAAAAAATCAAAATCTGCAAAGTGAAGTCCTTAAAAATGAGATAGATTCTGCGAAAAATGCACGAGATTCTGCGAAAATCAGGGCAGATTCTGCGATTTCCCGCAAAAACGCAGAATCTAGTGAAAAATTCATTAGATTCTGCGAAACAATCAACAAAATCGCAGAATCTAGCGAAAAATTCATTAGATTCTGCGAAAATCTAAAAAAACGCAGAATCTACAATTTTCCACAAAAACGCAGAATCTAGCCCATAATTTCGCAGAATCTACTTTATATCTGCGAGTTTTAGCGTGAATTCCACTTCACTTTTGGTAACCATAAGTTCCCGCGCGATATTTTCGATACTCCATCCATCCTTAAAAAGTGCGATTATCCGCCGCTCATCGACATTTCCCGCACTCGCATTTGGGTAAAAACTTTCCTTCAATCTATCCTCAAAAATGCTAAATTTGCTATCGACATATTCTCTGTCCTTTTCGATGATGGCATAAATATCATCAAGCGACTTGCGGAAGTCTAACTTTATCTCGGTGGTGTCGATTTTTGGACCATTTTTTAGCGTCTTTTGTAGTTTAAAAATATCTTTGTTTAGCTCATCAAGTGCCCTTTCCACTCGCAATAATCGCTTTTGCGTGTCGCTATCTTTGATATAAAAAAATACAATTATCAGCACGAAAAGCACGATGATACCGATATTTATGAGAAGCATTTCATCCATAATTTAGCCTTTGATTGCAGATTAAAATTGTAATTTTAGCAAAAAATTCGCATTATTTTTTAGTGTTTGCGGATTTATGATTTTTTTACTCTCAAACAAATAAAAATATCCATAAGATTGCGTGTGCAAGGCACTTTGGCTAAATCCTTTGGGTGCTTTAAGCGGATATTCGCTAATGACATAAAAAGCATTTAGATTCTGCGTTTTCTCCCATAAATGCGTATAATTTCGCTCAATAATAATTTTTTGCATATCATCAAATGCAAACAAAAAATATCCCTGCGCAAAAGGCGATGAGGGCAAATGCACTAACACGGGCAAATTTGGATTTTGCGTAAATAAAAATGGCTTTTTGTATAAAAATTCTACATTGTAGTTTGCAATCAAACTCGCCACAAAGCACACGCCAAAAATCCAGCGCAAAATCGGCACTTTAATCGCATTTAGCACCAAAATCACGCCAAAATATAAAATAGGAAAAACGCTCATAACATAGCGCAATTCTTTATATGGCGCGACAAATAGCACAAAGCAACACCACAAAATCGCCACCGCAAAAAATCCCACCAAAAATCCACCAAATTTTGCTTTTGCTAAATTTCGCATACCAATCAAACTCGCCACACAAAGCAAAATAAACCCATAAATATTACAAAAATGCGCCTTTATAATCTCCATCAGCACACCAAAAGATAGCACTAGATTCTGCGAAAACTCGCTTAAAAATAATTTATCCATACTTTCTTTTGCGCGATACCCACCCAAAAAATCAAAATATCCTTTATAAAAAATTTGCGCGATTAAAAGACTGCTAATTGCCACAACGATGAGTGGGGCGAAATTTTTGCGTTTTTTATGGTAGCACAAAAACGTAAACGCAAATGCGATAAAAAATAGCGAAAAATAATGCGACAAGCACAAAAGCGCGGTGGCAAAGATAAACCACGCCAAAAATCCCTTATTTTTTCACACCAAATTCGCAGAATCTAAATTATAAAACACAAAACAATTTAGCACAAAAACCATCAAAAGCATTTCTTGCAAAGCATAAGGGCGGATAAAAATCGTATTGCTCACACTCGCGGAATTTAAAAACGCAAATGCCAAAAATAGCGGGACAAAAAAATTTGTCCGTGAAAAAATCTTTGTCATCAAAATAAAACTAGCGCAGAATCCAAGTGTGAAAAATACTAAATTTAGCCCGATTCCACGCGCTTTTAGCCATCCAAAATCGCCACTTTTGACATCGAAACTCCACGCACGAAGTAGCGTGTAATATAAATTTGGGTGCGCCGCGCCATCGCCGTAATTATTTTTCCACAGCTCTTTTAAGTCGTGCCACAAATCGTTTATGGAATTATCATCAAAATACATGCGCTCTTTTAGCTCTTTTGCGAAGTATTCGCCATTTTCAAATTGCAATATTCCAGAGCCTGTGCTAATGGCGATAGAAGCACTCTCATCGATATGAAATCCACTTTTTTGATAGGCAAATCCCACTCGCAAAAATAGCACGATAGTAAAAACAATAACGCTTAAAGCGATGATAATTTGGCGTTTATAATGTTGTGTGCGTTGTGATTGGGGGGGGGATTTATAAAGATTCTGCGAATCTTGCGCTAGATTCTGCGTTTTTGGTAAATCGTGCGCTAGATTCTGCGAAATAAATTTAGAAAATTCCCCCTCCCTTGCGGAGGGGGCAAGGGGGTGGGTAAAATTTCGTAGATTCTGCGAATATGGCGAATTTTGCGCGAGATTCTGCGAATTTTTCGTATTTTTCATTGCTTTTTGCTTTCCCTTATGATACTTCGTTCTCTTGCGGCGATATAGCTATCAAAATCCACTTCGTCTCTGCCGTGCATTAGGCAAATTTCGGCGCGTTTGGCGTCCTTTGCGATAAAAAAAAGCGGGATTTTGCGCGGTGGAAACACGGCAATATCAAGCCGTCCGTAGTATTTCGCGCCCACTTCAAGTTCGTCTGCCAAATCCTTGCCAAAAATTAAGAGATTATGCCCGATTGCTTCAAGCACCGCATTAGATTCAAGCGATATGTAATTTTTAGATTCGTTGTTTATTTGCGCGCTTAGCGCGTCAATCTTGCGGTGCAGTTCGATTAAGAGTTGCAAAATCGGCTCATTTTCATCCACCACACGCCCACGCGCCCGTGTAGCGCGAATCCACGCCGAAATCGGGTCATCGTTATTTTCGCTTAGTCTATCAAACTCCGCCCTAAAAATCGCCTCATTTTCCGCGCTAATCTTGCCAAAGTCAATTTTCAAAGGCGCACTAATAATTCTCACAAAAATCCCCCCGCTATGCAATCCACCGCGATAAATGCCAAAAATATCACGCCCAAATAGCCGTTTGTTTGAAAAAATGCTTTGGGGATATTTAGCAAATCTTTGGCGACTAAATAATGCTCATAGATTAGCATTGCAAACGCGCTCAAAACGCCCAAATACGCGAAGACTCCGCCTTGCGAATCCACCACAAAAAGCACCCAAAAAATCACAGCCATTATATGTGCGAATCGCGAGATAAAAATCGTAGCTTTTAGCCCGTAGCGCGATGGAATCGAAAACAATCCATTTGCCTTATCAAACTCAATATCTTGCAAAGAGTAGAGCAAATCAAATCCCGCCACCCAAAACGCCACGCCAAGCGATAAAAACACGCTCCACAAAGGAATCGCACCCAAAACCGCCACAACTCCCGCAATGGGCGCAAGTGCAAGGCAAATGCCAAGCACAAAATGCGCGAGTGCGCTAAATCGCTTGAAATACGAATACGCGCCGATGATTAGCAAAAATGGCACGGAGAGCGCGAACGCAAGGGCATTTATGCAAAATGAAGTGATGATAAATCCAAGCGCGTTTGCGATAGTAAAAAACAAAACCGCACGGGGCGATATGCGCCCATCAACGCTAGGGCGGGAGCTTGTGCGGGGATTTAGCGCGTCAAATTTTGTGTCGCAAAAGCGATTGAATGCCATCGCAAAATTTCGCGCAAAGATGAGTGCTAGGGCGCAAAAAATTAGCGTTTTTACCACAAATGACGCATTTATCGTGGTGCGAATCTGCCAAAATGCCACGATTACCGCCACTAGCAAAAATGTAGATGAAAAAATCGTGTGCTTAAAAACGACTAATTCGCCGAAATTTTTTAGCTTTTGAAGCAGTTTTTGAAGCATTTACATCCTTTGAAAAATTTTCAAAATTCTATCATTAAATTAGAAAAATTATGCTACGCTAACAAAATTTTTTCACAAAAAGGACGCCAAATGAAAAAGCAAATCAAAGACATTTTAAGAAAACCATATCGCAAACTTCGGCAGATTTTTTCGCAAGTGGATTTCGTGCCAAGTGGGCATTTTTACTCGCCCATCGCAAATGATTTTGAGATAAAAGAGGGCATTGCAAATTTGGATTATAAAAGCGTGGCGGGAGTGAATTTGCGACTAAAAGAGCAATTAAAAATGCTTGAAATTTTTGGCAGATTCTACGAAACGATGCCTTTTGGCGAGACAAAGAAAGCAAATCTCCGCTACTACTTTGAAAATGGCGCATATTGCCACAGTGATGGGATTTGCCTTTATGCGATGATGAGATATTTGCGTCCAAAGCGGATTATTGAGGTTGGAAGCGGGTTTAGCTCCGCATTGATGCACGATGTAAATGATAAGTTTTTTGGCGATAAGGGGGGGGGGGGCAGAATCGATTTGCATAACACATATTGAGCCATATCCAAAAGTCTTATCGCAGCTTTTCTCTCCGCACGATTTCAAAATGCTAAATCTCCACCAAAAACGCCTCCAAGAAATCCCGCTTTCAATGTTTGAAAGTTTAGAGGCAAATGATATTTTGTTTATCGATTCTACGCATATTAGTAAGATTAACTCCGATGTGAATAAAATCTTTTTTGAGATTCTGCCCTGCCTAAAAAAGGGCGTTTTTGTGCATTTTCACGATATTTTTTATCCATTTACTTATCCAAAAGATTGGTTAGAAAATAAGATTTCGTGGAATGAAACTTACATCCTGCGGGCATTTTTGCAATATAATGAGAGCTTTGAGATTGCGTTTTTCAACACTTATCTAAATTATTTTTACAAAGATTTATTTGCAAAAACTCTGCCATTAAGTCAAAAAAATACAGGCGGGAGCATTTGGATTAAAAAAGTCAAATAATCGCAGAATCTGGCTCGGTTTTTTGGTAGATTCTACGAAAATTTTTGGTAGATTCTGCGAAATTGCAAATCTTAAATTTATGTTAAAATTATCGTTTTAAAAAATCATTTTAAAACTCGCAAAAAGGATTTTTATGAAGGTTTTTCATCTCGTGTTTAAGGGGATTGTGGCGGTTTTGCCTATCATTATTTTGCTTTGGATTTTAAAAATCATTTACGGATTTTTCGCAAATATTGTGGATTCCATTTTTTTCCTAACGCAAAGAAGTCTCATCTCAACCATCGCTATTTGCGTGCTTATGCTGTTATTTTTCCTAATTTTGGGATTTGTGGTGGAGCGAAACAAAGAGGCGATTTTCCTAAAAGCAGCGGATTTAATCATCGGCAAAATCCCGCTAATCTCCACCATCTACGCCACGATTAAGGAAATCGTAAATTTATTTAGCGCAAAGGGCACGGACAACTATTTAGGCGTGGTGTGGGTGAAAATCGGCGATTACAAAGTGATGGGATTTATCACAAAAGAGATGGAGGACGAATATTTCGTATTCATCCCCACCACGCCAAATCCGACTTCTGGCTTCCTTTTAAAAGTCAAAAAAGACGAGGTTGAAAAAAGCGATTTAAGCGTGGCAAATGGATTTAAAAAACTCGTATCGCTTGGGATAAAGTGAGATTTCGCAGAATCTAGATTCTGCGTTTTTGTGGGATTTTGCATTAGATTTTCGCAGAATCTTGTGGATTTTTTAAAACGCAGAATCTACGCTATTTTTAGAAAGATTCTGCGTTTTTTTGCGATTCGCAGAATCTACCGCCAAATTTCGCAGAATCTCGCGGACTTTTAAATCGCAGAATCTACTTTGGATAGCTCCCAAGCCATTTTAGCACCTCCCCTTGTTTGGTGAAAATCTCACTCACGCACGAATCATCGATATGCCCCTCCAACTCCATATAAAACCAAAAGCTAAAATCCTTTGACTTCCGCACGGGGCGGGATTCTAACTTTACCAAATTTATCTTTGCGCTATTAAATTCATTCAGTAATTTTGCCAAAGTGCCGGGCTTATTTGAGTCATTTATAAACGCGCAAAACGAAGTCTTATCCGCGCCACTTTTTGGCAGTTTGAAGTCGCTTATGATAAAAAAGCGCGTGATATTTTCAACGCTATCTTGGATATTTTCAAACATTATAGGCAGTCCAAAGCAATCTGCCGCGACTTTGGAGCAAATCGCCGCGCTATTTTTCTCGCCCCTAGCGATTTGGGCGGCTTTTGCGGTTGAATCAAGCGGGATTAGCTCGGCATTTTGAAGCGAATAATTTTTCAAAAACTCCCTGCATTGCCCAAATGCGACATCTTTTGAGTAAATTTTTTTGATATTTTTAAGCAACTTTTCATTTGAAGCAAGGCTGTGGTGAATCGCCAAACTTGCCTCAGCGATGATTTTGACATTGTATTTTGAGAGAAAGTCTAAACTCTCGCCCACAATGCCGTTGCTATTGTTTTCGATGGGGAGGACGCCGTATTTCACGCTTTTATTTTCCACAAGTTTAAAAATACTCTCAATGTTTGTCGCAGAGATATATTCGCTGATTTTCCCAAAGCGACTAATTGCCACTTGGTGCGTAAAACTCCCCATAGGTCCTAAATACGCAATGCGTTCGGGCAACTCCAAATGCCTACTTGTCGCAAAAATCTCACTATAAATGGCATCGATTGCGCTTGGCGTGATGAATCGCGGGTTTAGAGCGTTAAGTCGCTCCACAATCTCGCGCTCCCTTTTTGGGTGATAAATAAATGCTTTTTCTTTTAGCTTCACTGCGCCTATTTCGCGCACGATTTGCATTCGCTTATCCAAAAGCTCCAAAATTTCATTGTCGATTTTATCGATTTTTTGGCGCAAGGGTGCTAGTTTTTTGGCTGTGTCATTTGGCTTTTTCATCGATTGTCCTTTTTAGATTCTGCGATTTTAGGCATTTTAGCTCGTTTTCGGTAGATTCTGCGAATGTTTCCCGTGCGCGAATCAAAAAATCCGCGCCATTTTCAACCGCCACTTCGGCGCATTTTAGGCGTGAATTGTAACTACTTGCCATACTAAAACCATACGCCCCGCAATCCAAAATCGCAATAATATCGCCACGATTCGTGCGTGGGAGCGCAATATCCTTTGCCAAATAATCGCTTGATTCGCAAATCGGTCCCACAATATCGCATTTCTCCAAAATCGCAGAATCTCGCAGAATCTCGGGGATTTCGGTGGATTTAGGCGAATCTTGCGGGACATAGCAAACCCTATGCTTTGCGCCATAAAGCGCAGGGCGAATCAAATCATTCATCGCTGCATCAACAATGCAAAATCGCTTAAATTCATTTTGCTTTTCATATAAGATTCGCGCTAATAAAACGCCACAATCCCCCACGATTCGCCTACCTAACTCACAGATAATCGTCAAATCCACTCCCTTTAACGCACCCAAAATCCCTTGCGCGTAGTCGTTTAAATCAATGATTTTTTCATCATTATACGCGATTCCTAGCCCACCGCCCACATCGATGAATTTTAAATCGATTTTTAGCGCAAGTAAAGCGCGAATCAAAGCCACGATTTTTTCCGCGCTTTGTGTGATTGGCTCTAAATCCAAAAGTTGAGAGCCGATATGAAAATGCGCCGCGATTGGCTGTAAGTGCGTAGATTTTTTGGCGTAGATAAACATTTTTTTTGCGCATTCAATATCCACGCCAAATTTATTTTCCCGCAGTCCCGTTGAAATGTAAGGGTGCGTTTTTGCGTCAATGTTTGGATTCACGCGAATGCTGATTCGCGCCACTTGCTTTGAATCGCTTGCGATTTGCTCCACGCGCAAAAGCTCTTCCGCGCTCTCCACATTGATAAACAAAATGTCATTTTGCAACGCTTCGCGCAAATCATCATCGCTTTTTCCCACGCCACTATAAATGATTTTATACTTTGGGATTCCCGCTAACAGGGCGCGTTTGACTTCATTTATCGATACGCAATCCGCCCCGCAGTCTAAATGTGCCAAATGCTTTAAAAGCGATAGATTCGCATTTGCTTTAAGCGCGTAGCAAAGAAGCGATTTTCGTGCGTTAAATGCGCCTTTAAAAGCATTTACATTTTGAGTGATTTTATCAAAGTCATAGATATATGCGGGAGTGCCGTATTTTTGGGCTAAATATGGGTAGAGATTTTGCAAAATTGTGCCTTTTAAAGTGAAATTTTGTGCGAATTTTACCATAATGATTGTTTGAATAAATAAAGATTCTGCTAAAATTGTGCGATATTAGAGAATTATGGAGGCACGAGATGAGAAAAGCATTTACAATGGTTGAGATTGTATTTATTATCGTGATATTAAGCATTTTATCGGTGGTGGCGATTTGGAGTATGCCCCGCACGGAGCTAAAACAAGCCGCCGAATCTATGATAAACAACCTAAAATATACAAAATCACTAGCGCAGTTAGATGATAGATTTTTTGCGACGAAGGATGTGAGTTATTTTGATAAAATAAATGGCATTGCAGATAAAAATGAGGCGGCATTAAAGCAGATTGAAAACTATCAATGCGGAATGTGGCAGTTTCAGTTTCATCAATCAGCAGGGAAGCAGGACGCCACCACGACAAATACTTACAGCATTTTTGCCGATAGTGCGGGCTCCGGAGCGAAAAGCTTTGATGGAAAGCCTATGGATGGCGATATAATCGCGCGAGACCCGATGACAAAGGCGTGTATGAGCGGATATAATGAAAATAATTTGAAAGAATGCGAAGATAACTTCTCCCCCGAAGTGCGCTTTGGCGATACCTATGGCGTGGAGTTAGATACTATCGTAACTGCTGAAAATGCCTGTGCGTATAAGAAAAACTCGACTTTTAGCATAGTATTTGACGGCGAGGGAATGCCATATTGCAAAGTCGGGCAAAATCAATGCACTAGAACGCAGAATCTCCCCACACGCCTTACAAAATCCGTAACGATTAAATTAAAGCGCAAAAAAGAGACTGCCTATATTTGCATCACAAAAGGCGGAATTATCGATAAAGGCATACCTGTGGATAAAAATGGCAATCCGGTAAAAGACAAGGACGGCAGAAATCGCGGCATTCCTGTGGAAAATGATGCGTGCAAAGATATTTAGCGATTTATGCGATATTTTTTAATTTTATCGTGCGTTTTTTCGTGTGTGGTGGCAGATTCTGCGTATCGATTGCAGGGATTTGATGCCGAATATAATTTGCTAAATGACGCCCCGATAATCCAAAAGGGCAAGGCACTAAAATCGCACAACGCGCAAAATCGCACTCCCCGCCCACCAAAAAAGCAAAGCAATAAGCGCATAGAGCCTCCCAAAACTTCAACTCGCGCGGTAAATGCGAGGGATTTTGATGGCTCTCGTTTGAGCGTTTTGGAGAATGAACCCGCAAGAATACGCTACGGATTTCCGCCCTACCCGCCACAGCACTTTTTGATGATTGGACTAAATGGCGGGGTGGATATTTTCAGCGCAGAATCTAGCGCAGATTCTGCGAAAAAACTCATCGGCGTGGAGATTATGGGGAAATTTGGATATTTGTATTTTTTCACACGCGATGCAAACTCACACGCCTTGCGAATTTACGCGCACTTTGGCACGAGCATTCCCACAAGCAAGGCACTTTCTTGGAATGTCGGATTTGGCGGAAATATCGATTTTTTAATCAATGTATTTTATTTTGATTTATTTTTAGGCGTGGGATATGGCGGCGAGTATTTCACAAGCGGACTTTTAAAGCACGGAACCTTGCTAAACACGGGCATTTCAAGGCGCATAGGCAATCATCAAATCGAGCTTGGCGTCCGTGTGCCGTTTTATTTTCTACCCGATTCTGCGCTCTTACGCCACAATATCGATATTTTACTTGGATGGAATTATCGATTTTAAGGAAAATCATAATTGAAAAATATCAAATTAAAGATTAGCAAAATGAGCTGTGCGGCGTGTTCTGCATCTATTGAGCGAAGTTTGAAGCGCAAGGATTTTATTAAAAGCATCGAAGTTGATTTAATCAGCGAGTGCGCAAATGTCGCCTTTGATGAATCGCGCACTGACATAAAAACCATAATCGCTTTGATTAAAAAGCTAGGCTATGGCGCGGAGATTTTTAGCCAAAAAGCCACGCAAAAGGCACAAAATAGCGACTATCTCATCGCCATAATCTTTGCAATCCCGCTATTTTGCGTGAGTATGGGGGCAATGATTTGGAGCGATTCGCTCACTACAAATCAAACCCTAATCTGCGCTATCGAAATCGCACTGCTACTGCCAATCCTATACGCTGGGCGCAAAATCTATGCAAAGGGCTTCAACGCGCTTATTAAATTCGTGCCAAATATGGATTCGCTTGTGTTTTTGGGGAGTGGGAGCGCGATTGCGTTTAGTGCGTATATGGTGGCGCGACTAGGCTTTGAATCTCCGCACCTGCTTCACAATCTCTACTTTGAGAGTGCTGGGGTGATTATCGCTGTGATTATGCTAGGCAAAAGGCTCGAAAATCTCGCCACTAGCAACGCAAAAAGCGGGATTGAATCGCTTATAAATTTAGCCCCAAAAACCGCGCTAAAAGTGCAGGGCAAATCTGGCGAAACGCTTGAAGTGCGCGTAGAATCGCTTCAAATCGGCGACATACTCGCTGTCCCAAAAGGTGCGGCGTTTGGCGTGGATTGTGAGCTTTTGGGCGAATCTTGCGAAGTTGATGAAAGCGTAATCAGTGGCGAATCAAAACACAAACGCAAAGCAAAGGGCGATTTGATTTACAGCGGGAGCGTGAATTGCGGGGAAATGGTGCGTGTGCGCGTGAAAAATGTGGCAAGTGATTCGATGATTAGTAAAATCATTGCATTAGCGCAAAATGTCAAAAAAGCCCCCATTGCGCGAATCGCAGACACAATATCCGCGTATTTCGTGCCTTGCGTAATCGCAGTGGCTTTGTGCGCTGGGATAGCGTGGGGCGTGGCAAGTGGCGACTTTCACAAGGCATTTATCGTATTTAGCTCGACATTGCTAATCTCTTGCCCCTGTGCGCTGGGACTTGCCACGCCTTTAAGCATAATGGTTGCCACAAGTATCGCCGCAAAACGCGCATTTTACTTCAAAAATGCGGAGAGTTTGGAGGTGTGCGCTAAAATCACCACGATGATTTTTGATAAGACAGGGACGCTCACAAGCGGGGATTTGCGCGTGGTGGAGTGGATAGATTCGCGCCAATCTAGTGCGAATAAAAGCGATATTTTCTCGCTAATCTATGCAATTGAATCCCAAAGCGAACATTTAATCGCAAAGGCAATTTTGCGCTATATCCGCGAATCTAGCGCGAATTTGGGCGTGGATTTAAGTGAAAAAATCGCCGAAGTGCAAACAATCGCCGAAATCCAAACAATCACGGGAAAAGGCATTAGCGGACATATAAATGATAGACGCGTAAAAATCGGCACAGCGGATTTTGTGGGCGAAACACATAATGGTAAATCTTGTGCAATAGATTCGCATCTTTTAGCAAAATCCACGCAAATCCCACATACGACTTGCTTTGTGAGCGTGGATTCGCAGTGCGTGGGCTTTTTTGTTATCGCCGATGATTTGCGCCCAAATGCCAAAAATTTGGTGGCAAATCTCCGCGCACAAGGCATAAAAAGCATAATTTTAAGTGGCGATAACGCAAAAAGTGTGCAATCAGTGGCGAATCTTTGCGCAATCGATGAGTTTTATCACTCGCAACTGCCCCAAGATAAGCTAGACTTCATCACAAGGGTGCAAGAGCGTGGCGAAATCGTGGGCTTTGTGGGCGATGGCATAAATGACGCACTTGCCATTACACGCGCAAATATCGGCGTTGCGCTAAATTCGGCTAGTGATATTGCAATCAAACAAAGCGACATAATTCTGCTAAATGGCGACTTGGGGAGCATTGCGGAGGCGATTGCGCTAAGTCGGCGGACGATTCGCAACATAAAGGAAAATTTGGGCTTTGCGTTTGTGTATAATGTGTGTGCGATACCGCTGGCTGTGGGGATACCGCAGATTTTGGGATTTAATATCGCGCTAAATCCGATGGTTGCTGGGGTGGCGATGGGGTTGTCATCGATAAGTGTGGTGATGAACGCCTTGCGACTTGAAGCGCGTTGTCTCGTGGCGGATTTCGCGGGATTCTGCGCTCTCAAACGCTCGATGAACCATTAGTTCTATCTCGCGTTTTCGCGCTTGAAAACCCACGAACTCCACTCACGATACTTCCGCGCGAATGTTTTTTGTTTTTTAAAACCACCGCCATTACTTCGATTGTGATTCGTTGCACAAATCAAAGTGTGAAAATTTAGTCATTGCGAGATTCGCATAGCGAATCGAAGCAATCCAAAAAAATTGTCATTCTTGCGTGAAGCACGAAGTGTGAAGCGAAGAAACTCATTTAGATTCTGCGATTCGCACGAAAAGCGCAGAATCTGCGGGGAGATTCTGCGATTTATAGCAAAAAATTATTGACTTTTAAGATATTAACAAAAGATAATAATTTTTATCAAAAACTATGCTAACATTGTGCCTTGCATTTTTTGCAAAATTCAACATAAAGGAAATTTCGATGAAAAAGCTACTTTTATCATCAATGGTTAGCGTTGCAATCAGTTTAAATGCGGCGAATCTCGCCCAAGAGGCAAAAGATTTTGGACTTTTGCCACTGCCAAGCACACAGAGCGAAATCGATGCTTATTTGAAGGCAAATGGCATTAAGGCAAGTTCGTTTAGCACGGCAAAAGCGGAGCTAGGCAAAAAGCTATATTTTGAGCCACGCCTTAGTAAAAGTGGGATTATTTCGTGCAACACCTGCCACAATTTGGGGCTTGGTGGGACGGATGGCATAAGCGCGGCTGTGGGGCATAGATGGAGTGCAAATCCGCATCACCTAAACTCGCCCACCGTGTTTAACTCCGTCTTTAACACTTCGCAGTTTTGGGATGGGAGAGCGGGGCATTTAGCCGACCAAGCCAAAGGACCGATTGAAGCAGAGCCTGAGATGGCAACTCCCGCAAAACTCGCGGTTGAGAAAATCGCTTCGTTGCCTGAATATGTCGCAGAGTTTAAAAAGCTCTATGGCAAGGTAAATTTTGACAATATTGCCGATGCGATTGCAAACTTTGAGCGCACACTCATCACACCATCGCGCTTTGATAAGTTTCTAAATGGCGATGAGCGCGCATTAAGTAAAGACGAACAAGCGGGGCTAAAAACCTTTTTAGACAAAGGCTGTGCATCTTGCCATAGTGGCGTGAATTTGGGCGGAACTATGCAGGCATTTGAAGTGGCTGGGAAATATAAATTTGCCAATTTAGGCGACTTTAAAGGCGATAAAAATGGTATGGTAAAAACGCCCACCTTGCGCAATGTCGCCGAAACTGCGCCATATTTTCACAACGGCGCGATTTGGAGTTTGCGCGATGCGATTAAGGAAATGGGGAGCATTCAGCTAGGCATCGACATTAGCGATGCGGAAGCAAAAAGCATTGAGATATTTTTGCACGCTTTAAGTGGCGAAAAGCCAAAGATTAAGTATCCGCAACTGCCGATTTCTACGGAAAAAACTCCAAAACCGCAGTTATAGATTCTGCGCCTAGATTCTGCGAAATTTTGCGTGAATCGCAGAATCTAGCGCGAAAGTAGCAGAATTTAATAAGGAAATCGTAGAATCTAGTGCGTTGTTTTTTTTGTTGCTGTGAGATTCTGTGGAGTTTGTGCGCCGTCATTGCGAGAAGTCGCGCGTTTAAGGGCGACTTCGTGGCAATCTAGCAAAAATTGTCATTCTCGCGCGAGTGAAACGAGCGAAGAATCTTAAAAACTCTCCCCCTCCCTTGTGATAAATACCCCACCCCAAACCCCTCCCGCAAGGGGAGGGGCTTTCTCTATCTCCCCCTCCCTTGCGGAGATTTTGCATTTTCTCCCCCTCCCGTGCGGAGGGGGACAAAGGGGGTGGGTAGATTTAAATTAGATTCTGCGATTTGTAGAAATTTAAGCAAGAAATTTATAAAATTTCGACTTTTTTAAAACAATCATTTAAAACACTCAAAGGACAAAATATGAATGACTTTCAAAAGGCTTTGCAATTCCGCCACGCGTGTAAAATTTTTGATGAGACAAAGGCGATTCCAAGCGAACAATTTAGCGAAATACTTGATGCTGGGCGAATGAGTCCCAGCTCTATGGGCGTAGAACCCACGCGATTTCTTGTGGTGCGCGATAAAGATTTGCGCCAAAGGCTAAAAGAGGCGTGCTGGGGGCAGATTCAGCTAACGAGTGCAAGTGAAGTTGTGGTGCTAAAATGCCTACTTCAGCCCATTATCCCGCCATCAAATTATATAAATTTTATGTCATTTCGGCGTGGCAAAACAGACGCGGAGCGCGAAAAATGGGTTGAAATGTATAAAGGAATGTTAGAGCGCAAAGTTGCGCACGGCATTTCGATTCGTCATTGGGTAGAGAAACAAAGCTATATCGCTGGTAGCACGATGATGAATTATGCGGCGTATTTAGGCATTGATTCGTGTGCGATTGAGGGCTTTGAGATAGATGCGCTAAATGACGCGCTAGGAATCGACACATTTAAGGAATGTGTGAGTATGATTTTGACCTTTGGCTATCGCATAAAAGAGCAACAAAAGCGTTATCGATTAAGTTTAGATGAAATTGTAGAATATAAGTGAGGCGTGGAAAAATGAGCGGTTTAAATGTAATCAAACGAAACGGGCGAATCGAGCCACTAGACATTACCAAAATCCAAAAATACACAAGCTCCGCTGTGAATGGTTTGAGCGGGGTTAGCCAAAGCGAGTTAGAAGTCGATGCCAAAATCCACTTCCGCGATAGAATCACAACCGAAGAAATCCAAATCACGCTGATAAAAACGGCAGTTGATAAAATCGACTTGGATACGCCAAATTGGAGCTTTGTGGCTGCAAGGCTATTTTTGTATGATTTGTATCACAAAGTTAGCGCATTTACGGGCTATAAGCACTTGCGCGATTATCTAAAAAAAGGGCAAGATGAGGGCAAAATCTTAAAGGGATTCACCGAGCGATTCGACTTGGATTTTCTAAATAGCAAAATCGTGCCAAATCGCGACTTGCAGTTTAATTATTTGGGCATTAAAACGCTTTATGATAGGTATTTGATAAAGGATAGGGACAATAAACCCATTGAGTTGCCACAGCATATGTTTATGGCAATCGCAATGTTTTTAGCGCATAGAGAAAAAGAGCCAAACGAATGGGCGGCGAAGTTTTATGATGTCATCTCCAAATTTGAAGTAATGTGCGCTACGCCGACTTTGGCAAATGCTAGAAGCACCCGCCATCAATTAAGTTCGTGCTATGTGGGAAGTATGCCTGATAATATTGAGGGCATTTTTGATTCGTATAAAGAAATGGCGTTACTTAGCAAATATGGCGGTGGAATCGGCTGGGATTTTAGCAAGATTCGTGCGTTGGGCAGTTTCATCGATGCGCATAAAAATGCCGCTGGTGGCGTTGTGCCGTTCTTAAAAATTACTAACGATGTGGCGGTGGCAGTTGACCAGCTAGGCACACGAAAAGGCGCGATTGCGACTTATTTGGAGGTGTGGCATATTGATGTGATTGATTTTATCGATTTGCGTAAAAATAGTGGCGAAGAGCGCAGACGGGCGCACGATTTGTTCCCCGCGCTTTGGATTTGTGATTTGTTTATGAAGCGCGTGGAAGCAAACGCGCTTTGGACGCTATTTGACCCCTATGAATGTGGCGAGTTAAGCGAGTGCTATGGCGAGGAATTTGAGCGCAAATATTTGGAGTTAGAAGCGCGTGAGGACATTATCAAAGAAGTCATAAACGCAAAAGAATTGTGGAAAAAGATTTTGACAAATTATTTTGAAGCGGGAATGCCATTTTTGTGCTTTAAAGATAATGCAAATCGCGTGAATCCAAACATTCACGCTGGAATCATTCGTAGCTCCAATCTCTGCACGGAGATTTTTCAAAACACAAATCCCACACACTACAAGGCGCGTGTAGAGTTTGAGGACGGGAGCTTTGAGCTATATGAGGAAAGCGATGAGGTGAAGTTAGATTCAGGCGTAACCAAAAAGGCAAATAAAATCACTTCGCTTGATAGCATAAATGGCAAGGCGGTTTTTATGACGGAGCGCGTGGGATTTGGTGGCGATACGGCGGTTTGCAATTTGGCAAGTGTGAATCTTAGCAAGATTAACACAAAAGAAAATATCGAGCGCGTAGTCCCCATAGCCGTGCGAATGTTAGATAATGTTATCGACTTAAACTTCTACCCCACGCGAAAAGTGCGGGTTACGAATCTAAAAAACCGCGCAATCGGGCTTGGCGTGATGGGCGAGGCAGAAATGCTAGCCACAAATCAAATCGAGTGGGGTAGCGATGAGCATTTCGCAAAAATCGATAAGATTATGGAGCTAATTAGCTTTAATGCGATAAGTGCGAGTGCGGATTTGGCAGTGGAGAAGGGCAAATACGCGGAGTTTAGTGGCAGTAATTGGAGCAAGGGCGTTTTCCCCATTGATTTGGCAAATGTGGAGGCGTTGAAGCTAACTGAACGCACTTTGCTAGATATGTGCGATTGGGAATTGCTTCGCTCAAAAGTCAAAGAGCAGGGCATTCGCAATGGCTACCTTATGGCGATTGCGCCGACAAGCTCTATAAGCATTTTGGTAGGCACTACGCAGACTATTGAGCCGATTTATCGCAAAAAGTGGTTTGAGGAAAATTTAAGCGGAATGATTCCAAATGTCGTGCCGAATCTTACGCTTGATTCGTTTAACTTCTACAAAAACGCCTATGAAATCGACCAAATGAATATCATCAAAGCCGCTGCGATTCGCCAAAAGTGGATAGACCAAGGGCAGAGCGTAAATATCTTTATGGATTTATCAAAGGCAAGTGGCAAATATCTAAATGACATTTACACGCTTGCGTGGAGGCTAGGGCTAAAAAGCACATATTATTTGCGCTCCCAAAGCCCCGATGCAGAGAAACAAACGCAGGGAGTGATGGATAGAAGCGTGGAGTGCTTTAATTGTCAATGATGTGCGACAATTTGTATTTGGGTGTGCAATTCACACGAAGTTTGCCGTCCTTGCGTCGTCGATGAACCATTAGTTCTATCGCCTAGCAAGGCGACAAACTTCGTGCAAAGCCACACCGCAACTACTTCGATTGTGATTCGTTGCACGAATCAAAGCGCAAAATAATCCGTCATTGCGAGGCGAATCGCAGAATCTACCCTAAAATTCATTGGATTCTGCGATTTTTTGTCATTCTGAGCGTAGCGAAGAATCTCTTTTATTTTTTTGAGATATTTCGTTTTCTTTTTGAAAACTCAATATGACAAGTTAAAGTATTTGCAGAATCTACCCCACCCCAAACCCCTCCCGCAGGGGGAGGGGTTTTCTTTGCCCTCCCCCTCCCTTGCGGAGGGGATTAAGGGGGTGGGTAAAATTATTTTAGATTCTGCGTTTTACGCAAAAATTCGCAGAATCTAGTGTGTTTTTTGTCATTGCGAGAAAATGCGTAGCATTTTCGTGGCAATCCACGAATCAAGTGCGAATCCCCACTCCGTCATTGCGAGATTCTGCGAATTGTGATTTGTTGCACGAATCAAATTTAAAAAAACTCGTTATTGCGAGACTTGCGAAAGCAAGTCGTGGCAATCCATTAGATTCTGCGTTTTACGCAAAATTTCGCAGAATCTAGTGCGATTTGCACCTCATTTTGTCATTCTTGGCGAGTGAAACGAGCGAAGAATCTCTATTTTTTTGAGATATTTCGCTTCGCTTGATTATGTAAGTCATTTTAGGCAGTTCGCCAATAATTCTTTGGCGTTTTTGTAGCTAGGATATTTATGCGGATTTTTGGCGATATCCTCGCTCTCTTTTAGTGCTTCTCTCATCTCTTTTGTCATTTTTGGCGTGTAATTATGCGCCTTGCAAATGGGGCATTCGCTGTCGTTTGTGGTGATAACTAAATCTTTATTAAGCCCCTTCAAGCTCTCAATCACTCGCAAAGTCTCCACATTCGCATTTTTCACAATCAAAGTCATTTTATCGCTCCATTAAAAATTTATCGTGCGATTATAGCGAAAATGTGTTTTTAAAATTTATTTAAGGTGGCAAATGCGTAGCGTAAAATCTACTCACCCATCAAAATCTCACTTTGCGTATCTTGTCCGCTTTCCTTTTTGCTATAAACCTCCACTGATATTTCTACAAAAAGTGTATTTTTTTCTTTGCGGATTGTGAGTGGATATGTGTTTTAGCGCAGAATCTGCACTAGATTCTGCGATTTTAATCAAAATGCAATGAAAATTATGTAAAAATTACCTGCATTTTATTTTTAAAGGAGCAAAAATGGCATTTCGAATCGAAAAAGACACGATGGGCGAGGTAAAAGTGCCCGATGATAAGTATTGGGGAGCGCAGACGGAGCGGAGTTTTGAGAACTTTAAAATCGGCGTTGAGAAAATGCCACGCGAGCTGATTTATGCGTTTGCAAATCTTAAAAAGGCGTGTGCGATTGTGAATCACCGCCTAAATAACGGACTTGATGAAGTGCGAAGAGATGGCATTATCAAGGCGTGTGATGAGATTTTAAGCGGTAAGTTTGATGATAACTTCCCCCTTGCGATTTGGCAAACGGGCAGCGGGACGCAAAGCAATATGAATGTAAATGAAGTGGTGGCAAATCGAGCAACTGAGATTTTGGGTAAGGACTTTCGCGTTGAGAAATTCGTCCATCCAAACGACCACGTGAATCGCGGACAAAGCTCAAATGACACCTTCCCTACGGCGATGAGCGTGGTTGCGGTGGCGCAAGTTGAGAAAAAACTACTCCCCGCGCTAGATGAGCTAATAGCGACTTTTGAGCGCAAAACAAAAGAGTTTGACGGCATAATCAAAAGTGGGCGAACGCACCTACAAGACGCTACACCGCTCACTTTGGGGCAAGAATTTAGCGGATATCTCTCAATGCTAAAACACAGCAAAGAGCAAATTATCGCCTCCCTACCGACTTTGCGCGAACTTGCAATCGGCGGGACAGCGGTAGGCACGGGACTAAACGCCCCTGCAAATTTTAGCGATGAGGTAAGCGATGAGTTAAGCAAACTTGTCGGCGTGAAATTCATCGCAAGTCCAAATAAATTTCACGCGCTAACTAGCCACGATGCGATTGTATTCACGCACGGCGCGATGAAGGGACTAGCGGCAAATTTGATGAAAATCGCAAATGATATCAGGTGGCTTGCAAGCGGTCCTAGATGCGGGCTTGGCGAGCTAAATATCCCTGAAAATGAGCCCGGTAGCTCCATAATGCCCGGCAAAGTCAATCCCACGCAGTGCGAGGCAATCACAATGGTCGCCGTGCAGGTGATGGGTAATGACACGGCAATCGGTATCGGCGCATCGCAGGGTAATTTTGAGCTGAATGTCTTTAAACCTGTGATTATTTATAACTTCTTGCAAAGTTTGGATTTACTAGCGGACTCTATGCGCTCGTTTAACGCGCACTGCGCGGTTGGCATTAGCGCGAATAGGGAGAAAATCGAGTATTATTTGCATAACTCGCTAATGCTTGTAACCGCGCTAAATCCGCATATCGGCTATGAAAACGCCGCCAAAATCGCTAAAAACGCGCATAAAAAAGGCATTTCGCTAAAAGATTCTGCGATGGAGCTTGGGCTAGTGAGTGAAAGCGACTATGATAAATTTGTCGTGCCAAAGGATATGATTCACCCGCTAGGCGCGAAATAAAAAATGCGAGATTCTGCGATTTTGTGTGTTTTGTGTGAATCGTAGAATCTAATGCGGGGATTTGTCAAGATTCTGCGCCAAGATTCTGCGAAAATCACGCAAATTCGCAGAATCTAGCGCATTTTAAATTTTATTTTACAAAGGATAAATTATGACAGGCAAAATTTTAGGTGTTGAGCAAGATAAAGGCGTGATTCGCGCAAATGATGGCAATCGCTATGCGTTTAATGTAAGCGAGATTCAAAACGCCAAAAATATCAGCGATTTAGTCGGCAATGAAGTGGATTTCGAGATTCGCGCAGATGGGGGGGGGGAATAGCCGTAGATATTTATATCACGGATTTTAAGTCTATCAAACCGCAAAGCAATTTTCTCTCAAATTTAGCAAAGCCAAATCTTGCGCCCGTGCCGCAAGAGATTAAAGATATTAAAACCGAAGTTTTTAGTTTTATCGCAATATATGTTATAGGAAATATACTTATTGCGCTTGGTGCTGGATTTTTACAGGGGAGCTCTAGCGTAGGCGGACTTTTCTTTTTATGTGGCTTAGTCGCGTTATGTGGATTAGTCGCGTGTTTTGTTGCATATTCATTTCTATACTCATCAATGAATACTATATGGAAAAAGGCAAAAAGTGCGATTTTAAGGGATAATTTTAATGCCTATTTAGCGACTTTATTTTTTGGCTTTTTATCATTGTTTATAATGGCATTGATTGCAAATGGTGAGAATTACGATAGAAATGCTGGTAGGGCTATATTGGCTATAGTATGGATAGTATGTTTGATTTGTAATATCTACTTGCGCTATCAAATCTACAAAGAAGTCGCTTTTGTCACAAATCAGCCATTATTTATAGTTGCCTTTTGGTGTGGCGCAACGATAATCTTGCTACCCATCGCACTTATAATTTATATCATCGCTTGGATAGGTGTGAGAGAAATACAGCAATCAATGAGTGCCGATGAATACAACAAAACAGCGCCAAAAAATGAAATACAAAATAATAGCCAAAAAATCGCTAGTGAAAATATCAATAGCAGTTTGCAACAAGTCGCAGAAACGCAACAAACGATAAAAGCAAACGCAACTTCGCTTAAATCTAACGAAACTAGCGATGATGAAGTCTTAGATAAAGTTGTAATAGTAGGTTTGCTAATAGTTTTCGCTGTGATTATATTTGCGAGAGTAGCGGAAATATACAAATAATAAAATAAACAATAGAAGCGATTAGCTTCCGCGCAACAGGCGATTGTGGGTTACAAAAGTGGATTATGTATTTTTTCGTGCTAGATTCTGCTATTTTGTGAGAATTCACACGAATCGCAGAATCTACCCTAAATTTGTCATTCTCGCGCGAGTGAAGCGAAGCAACCATCCAAATCACGCGAATCTAAAAGGCAAAACGAATCAATGACTTAAAATTGAATCAATAAATTGCATTTAGATTCGCCCAAAGTAAGAGATTTGCAAGTGATTCACAAGTCGCATTAGTGGATTGCTTCGTTGTTTTCGCTATCGCTCAAACTGCCTCGCAATGACGAAGTTGTAGCGCGAATCTACAAAAATTCACACGCTTCGCAATGACGAAAATAGCGTAGATTCTGCGGTTTTGTATTTCGCGCAAATCGCAGAATCTACCAAAAATTCGCGAGATTCTGCGAAATTCACTCAAAATCCCCAAAATCTACCACATTAAAACGCCAATATTTTTAAAACTCCAAAGGCACTACGACTTTTTTGTAATTGCCCTCACTATCTTTGTAGGATTCGCGCAAGTCGCCGCATTTGCCGTTTTTGGCGAACTTTTCAGCGTTGAAAAATATCTTTTTACTATGCTGACAAATCCAAAGCACCGCACCGCAGTCATTTTTGCCATCGATGATTGGCGAAATGCCCCACATACTCGTGCCTTTGATTTTCACAGCGCGCCATTTTGCCCTATCCATCGTATTTTCAGCGATAATCCACTCGCCCCAATTTTTGTGATTTTGGGGCGTGTCGCTTATCGCGATATTCTCGCTAAAAATCTTTGCTACGCTACTTTTTTGCACTTTTGTAATCTCGCTTTTTATCGCATCTAGCGCAGAATCGCCCGTGCTTTTATCCGCGATATTTTTATGCTCGTGCGTGTGCCCCGCGCATTTACCATCGCAATGTGCCGAAAGTGGCGCACATACCGCCAAAATCCCAATAATCCCGCTTACAAATATTTTTCTCATAAATTACCATCCTTTAAATTGAAAATAAATCTTAATTTTAATTAAAAAAAACTTAAATTTTCTTAAAATCCCGCATTTTGCGTGAAAATTTTAGCAGATTCTGCGAATTTAGCATTTTTTCACTACAATCGCAAATCACAAAAATCACAAAATTTTTAGGGGGCGAAATGCTGTGCGTATTTGACTGCGAGAGTGTGCCAGATTCTGCGTTGTTGCGGGAAGTTTATGGATATAGTGGCGATGATTTGTTGGTGTGTAAAATGGCATTTGCAAAGCAAAAAGAGTTCAGCGGGAGCGAGTTTTTGCCCCTGCCGTTTCATAAAATCATAATGATTTCGGTTTTGGAGTGCGATGATGGCGGATATTTCAAGCGGATTGGCAATTTTGGGTATGATGAGGCAGATTCTGCGATGCCAAATGAGGGCAAGATTTTGGAGCGATTTTTGTATTATTTAAACAAACAGCAACCAAAATTAGTGAGTTTCAATGGGCGAAATTTCGACTTACCCGCGATTATGCTTCGTGCGATGAAGTATCATCTAAGCGCAGAATCTTACTTTGAGACGGACAATGCAGCGCATAATAAAAACAAATGGGAGAATTATCGCTCGAAATTTAGCGAAAATTTTCATATCGATTTGATGGATGCGATGAGTTCGCACGGCGCGGTGCGGGGATTGAAACTAGATGTGCTTTGCAAAATGGCGGGGATTGTGGGGAAGTTTGACACGAGTGGCGATGATGTGTGGCGACTTTACTTTGAGGGCGAATACCAAAAAATCGCGCATTACTGCCAAAGCGATGTGCTAAATACTTATTGGCTATACTTGAAATATCAGCTGTTGCAGGGTAAAATAGCGCGCGAAGACTATGTGAGCTTGCTAAATATTTTGGCAGAAAAACTGCCAAAGGATAGGGATTATAGCGAGATTTTTGAGAGTGCATTAAGGGCGGAGATGGAGAAAATAACGCAGAATCTGCGCTAGATTCTGCGCTTTTTAGGGCGAAAAAATGAAATTGGAGGAAGTTTGAAAATCGCAATTTTGAATTACAACGCTGGCAATCTATCAAGCATTCAAAACGCGCTAAATGCGCTTGGTGCGGATTGCAAAGTCATTCGCAATGCCGATGAAGTGGCTAGATTTGACAAGCTCATTTTGCCCGGCGTGGGCGCATTTGGCGATGCGATAGCACACCTAAATCAAAGCGGTATGAGCGAAGCGATAAAAGATTTCGCCAAACGCGGCAAATATTTGCTTGGAATCTGTCTAGGAATGCAACTTTTGATGGATAAAAGCTACGAATTTGGCGAGTTTGCGGGGCTTGGGCTAATCAAAGGCGAAGTGGTAAAATTTAAGTGCGAATCCCTAAAAATCCCACAAATTGGGTGGAATCAAATCCATATTTTGCGCGAATCGCCTTTGATTCGCGGTGTCCAAAATCAATCGTATTTGTATTTTGTGCATAGTTTTTATGTGAAAAACGCAGAATCTGCTGACATTGTGGCAAGTTGCGATTATGGCATAAATTTTAGTGCGATTTTGCAAAAAGATAATATTTTTGGCATTCAACCACACCCCGAAAAAAGCGCGGATACAGGCTTAAAAATATTAGAAAATTTCATAAATTTAAAATAACGGAGTTTTAAAATGAATGCGATTCAAATAATCCCCGCGATTGATTTAAAGGACGGCAAGGCGGTGCGCTTAACCAAAGGCGATATGCAAAAATGCAAGATTTATGGCGAATCGGTTGATTTTGCGCGTGAGTTTGAAAAAATGGGCGCGGAGTGGCTTCATATCGTGGATTTGGATGGCGCGTTTGCTGGAAGTCCAAAAAATTTGGCGCAAATTAAACAAATCCGCGAATCTTGTGGCTTAAAAATCCAGCTAGGCGGTGGGATTCGCGATGAAGTTACTATCAAAAAATATGTGGATTTGGGCATTTCGCGTGTGATTTTAGGCTCAATCGCGCTGAAAAATCCAACATTTGCGCTTGAAATGGCACAAATTTATCCTATCGCAATTGGCATTGACGCAAAAAATGGCAAAATTAGCGTAAATGGCTGGGCGGAGGATAGTGCGGTAAATGCGGTGGATTTTGCTGCGCAATTCAAAGATAGCGCGATTCAAGCAATAATATGCACGGATATTTCGCGCGATGGGACATTGCAAGGTGTAAATATAAATTTTAGCGCAGAAATTGCCGATATTTGCGGAATCCCAACCATTGCAAGTGGCGGGTTTGAATCTAATAGCGAAATCGAAATCCTATCACAAAAAGGCATCAGCGGAGTTATCGTTGGCAAGGCATTTTATGAAGGAAAAATCGATTTAGAGCAAACTTTTAAAAAATACAGGAAAAAATTATGATATTATTTCATATTTTATTTGCTTGTAAAAGGAGAATAGTTTGAAATTGCTTGTCGTTGATGATAGCTCCACTATGCGCCGAATCATCAAAAATACACTCCAACGGCTCGGTTATGAGGACATTTTAGAGGCTGAACACGGGCTTCAAGCGTGGGAAATTATGGATTCAGTTGAAGGGATAAAAGTGCTTATCACGGATTGGAATATGCCTGAAATGAATGGATTGGATTTGGTGAAAAAAGTCCGCGCTGATGGGAGATTTGTAGATATCCCTATCATTATGGTAACCACAGAGGGCGGAAAAGCAGAGGTTATAACCGCGTTAAAGGCTGGTGTGAATAACTATATCGTAAAACCTTTCACGCCACAGGTGCTAAAAGAGAAATTAGAAGTGGTTTTAGGCGTAAATGACGGAGCGTAATGGACATTACTTTGAAGTTTGCATTGCGTTAGATTCGGCTGAATTTAGCGAGATTTTTACAAGCGAAATTATGGATTTTTGTGGCGAGGCGGTGGAGATAGCGGACAATAAAATCATCGTTCGCACAAGCAAGGATAGGGATTTTATAAACGCGCTTTTGGTGCATTTGAGCGATTTTGGCGCGAATCTTAAAGCGATTTGGCAAAAAAATGTTACATTTTCTCACAGCATAGAAAAAAAGCAAAATAGGGATTGGATAGAGGAATATAAAAAAGGGATTCAAGCGATTCGGTGCGGGAGATTCTACATTTGCCCACCGTGGTGTGAGGGCAATTCGTCTTTGGAGTCGCGCAATTCGCTCTCGGGTAATCATTCCGCAGATTTGGCAAATCGCCTTAAAGCGCACAGGACGCAAAGTCCGCTATCCTTGTGTCGATTTGCCAAAAACTACGAAAGCACTACTGCGATTCCTTCTGTTGTAGATTCTGCGAAAATCGCAGAATCTACAACAGATTCGTCATTGCGAGAAAATGAGCGTAGCGAATTTTCGTGGCAATCTACAAAAAAATTAAATCCGTGCGAAGCACCCAAAACTCGCCCGCTTCGTGGTGCAAAAAATCGGGAGCAAGCGAGCAGTAGTGCGAGTGCCGATTTTTTGCTAGAAGCGGAAAAGCGAGGCTCTCCCCCTAAAAGCGAAAAAGCGGCTGCTTTTTGGCGCGTAGGGGGAGCGGGGCGGGGGGTGCAGCCCTTTTTGCGAAAAAAAACTAGCGAATCAAATCCAAAAAATGGCGAAAATATCGCAGATTCTGCGATTCGCGCGAAAAACGCAGAATCTAACATAGAATCGCAGAATCTAAATTTAGATGGTTGTTTCGCTTCGCTCACAAATCCTATGGATTGCCACGAATTGTTTCGCAATTCTCGCAATGACAAAACAAGCGCAGAATCTAATACAAAAAATACCCACCCCCTAGCCCCCTCCGCAATGGAGGGGGAATCTGTGGTATCGCTACGCGCAAGGGTGGTGGAACAAAAGGCAGATTCTGCAAATCGCATAAAAATCGCAGAATCTAATTTAATTTTGCAGAATCTAAACGCAGAATCTCACACAGCGCACAATTTGCAATCAAACAATCGAAGGGATTGCGGTGGAAATTTGGATAAAGAAACTTCGGCTTTGCCTTGTTTTGTATTTGTAAAAAATTTTGGGGTTGAGACTGGACTAGAGTCCGCGAATACCCCAAAATTTTTTACAAGTGCGAAAGGTGCACCCAAGAGCGAATTGCAAGATGCAAAATTGATAAATATCATTTTAGAGCCGTCTCTTGCCTTCGGCACAGGGCATCATTCATCGACTTTTATGTGTATTCAAGCCATCGAATCGCTTGGCGAAAATGGCGATTTAAAAAACAAAATGCTTTTAGATTTTGGTTGCGGTAGCGGAATCCTTGCACTCTGCGCCTACAAACTTGGCGCAAAAGTCGATTTGTGCGACATTGACGAACTTGCCATAGCCGAATCAAAGAAAAATTTTCGCAACAATAACGCCACCATTTCGCACATTTGGCAGGGCGAAATCCACCGCGAATCCAAAGGCGACATAGCGCAAAAGAGCGCAAAATACGACATTATCACCGCAAATATTATCGCTTCTGTGTTGGTAGAGCAAAAAGAAAATATCGCTTCTGCCCTAAAATACGGGGGGATTGCCATTCTCTCTGGCATTTTAGATATTTACAAAGATGAAGTTTTGGCGCGATTTGGCGACTTTGAAGTGCTAAATATCGCCCAAAAAGATGAGTGGATTTGCATAATGTTGCGGAAATTTTAACAAATTTATAGTAAATTTGCGAGTTTATTTTGGCGCGAATCTAAAAGCAAAAATTTTCATTTTAAAAAAGGAAAAATGATGAATCAAAACAACCCCAATCAACCAAAGCCAAATAGCCCGATGGGTGGCAATCCACTGCTAATTTTTGCGATTTTTACAATCGCTGCGATTTTGCTTTTTAAAGCACTCTCAAATGGCGGTAGCGAGGGCGTTTTTGGCAATAGTAGCATTCAAACAATTAGCTATTATGAGCTAAAACAAAAAATCGAAGCAAAGGAAATTAGCCAAGTTAGCATAGGGCAGACGATGATTCGCGCCATAGCCGAGCAAAACGGACAGCGCGTAACTTATAATGTCCGCAAAGTCGCCGACAACTCACTTGTCCCGCTTTTGGATACAAACAAAATCCCATATTCTGGTTTTAGCGAATCAAATTGGTTCACCGACTTGCTAGGGTGGCTACTCCCTGTGTTTATCATTTTGGGGCTTTGGATGTTTATCGCGGGGCGAATGCAGCGCAATATGGGCAATGGAATCTTTGGAATGGGAAGCTCCAAACGCCTTGTAAATGCCGAAAAACCCAAAGTGCGATTCGATGATATGGCAGGGAATAAAGAGGCAAAAGAGGAAGTTGTCGAAATCGTGGATTTTTTAAAATATCCCGATAGATATTCTGCGGTGGGCGCGAAAATCCCAAAAGGTGTGCTTTTGGTAGGACCGCCCGGCACGGGAAAAACGCTACTTGCAAAGGCAGTGGCTGGTGAAGCAAATGTGCCGTTTTTTTCGATGAGCGGAAGTAGCTTTATTGAAATGTTTGTGGGGCTTGGTGCAAGTCGAGTGAGGGATTTGTTTGAGATGGCAAAGAAAGATGCGCCTAGCATAATATTTATCGATGAAATCGATGCGATAGGCAAATCCCGTGCCGCAGGAAGTATGGTAGGTGGCAATGATGAGAGAGAGCAAACGCTAAATCAGCTACTAGCCGAAATGGATGGATTTAGCTCTGATGCTTCGCCTGTGATTGTCCTAGCGGCGACAAACCGCCCCGAAGTGCTTGACCCTGCGCTTTTGCGACCCGGTCGATTTGATAGGCAGGTTTTGGTGGATAAACCCGACTTCAATGGGCGCGTTGAGATTTTAAAAGTGCATATCAAAAGCGTAAAATTAGCGCGCGATGTGGATTTGCAAGAGATTGCAAAGCTAACTGCGGGGCTTGCTGGAGCGGATTTGGCAAATATCATAAACGAAGCCGCCCTTTTGGCAGGACGCGCAAACAAGCAAGAAGTGGCGCAAAGCCATTTTAGAGAGGCTGTGGAGCGAAGTATTGCGGGATTGGAGAAAAAATCGCGCCGAATCTCACCCAAAGAGAAAAAAATCGTAGCCTACCACGAGAGCGGACACGCCGTAATCGCCGAAATGACAGAGGGTTCGCACCCTGTAAGCAAAGTCTCCATTATCCCACGCGGAATGGCGGCACTTGGCTACACACTACACACGCCCGAAGAAAACCGCTACCTTATGCAAAAACACGAGCTTATGGCGGAAGTCGATACCTTGCTAGGCGGTAGAGCGGCAGAGGAAGTCTTTTTGGGCGAAATATCCACAGGTGCTAGCAACGATTTAGAACGCGCTACGGACATTTTAAAGGCGATGATTAGCTATTATGGAATGAGCGAAGTTAGCGGACTAATGGTGTTAGAAAAGCCACGCAACGCGTTTTTAGGCGGTGGATTTGGCTCTGCGCGTGAGTTTAGCGAAAAAACCGCAGAGGCAATGGATAATCATATCAAATCTACGCTTGATTCGCGCTACAACGCCGTAAAACAAATCCTTACCGACTACAAGGACGCAATCGAAGTTATGGTAAAAGAACTTTTTGAAAAAGAAGTGATTGATGGGGCGCGGGTAAGAGAGATTTTGACAAATTTTGAAAAAGAAAATGGGCTAGATTCGCGCCTAGTTCAGCGCAAAAGCGAAGAAGATTCGTAAGCATTTGGGCGCAAAAACATTATGAATAAGCCAAAAGAGTTGCAAACCACCACGCAAATTATCGCGCGGGAGGGCTTTAAGCCTGTGGGCGTTTGCGTTGCGCTAATGCTACTTTTTATATTTTTGCACTTTGAATTTTTGGCGATTTTCGCGCTGATTTGCGCTATTTTTTGCGCCTTTATCTTTCGCAACACCGAGCGAATCGCACAATATCGTGGCAATGATGCGATAATCGCCCCTTGCGATGGGATTATCAAGGATATTTCTTTGAGCGGTTCAACGACTGCGATTTTGTTTAAGATAAATATTTTTGATAGCGGAATCTTTCGCGTCCCAGCCTATATCACGCGAATAAAAAGCGCGTTTCGATTTGGGCTTTTTATAAAAAGCGATAAAAATCTGCAAAGTATTTTAAACACAAAGCATAAGGTTAGCGGGTTTTGTGGCGATTCGCAGATTTTTACAATCACGCTACTACCAGAAGCGTGGAATAAGGCAAATATTTATTCTGTAAGCAATTCGTCTTTGGAGTCGCGCAATTCGTCTTTGGGTAATCATTGCGTAGATTTGCAAAATTTCGGGGCTTCGCAGACCGCTAGTCTAGTCTCAGCCCCAAAATTTCGCAAAAACTCCACAAGCACTACCGCAAATACTATAATTGATTCAAATACAGATTCTGCGAATCGCACAAAAATCGCAGAATCTCGCAATGACAAAAAAGACAAAAGCACCGAATCTACCGCAAACTCCACCCACTCTACCATTTTCATCGGCGATAGATTAGGTTTTATGAAATACGGATATTTATTGCTTGAAATTCACGCGCCTTGCAAGTTATTAGCCCAAAGGGGCGACAATCTTTTTGCGGGGGAGAGTTTAATCGGCAAATTTCAAGCAAATTTATACTAAAATCCCGTAATTTTAAACAAAAGGGCGGAGCTATGAAAATAAATCCACTTTATATCGTGCCAAATCTTTTCACCGCAGCAAGTGCGTTTTTGGGCGTTTCAAGCATTATTTACGCGATAAATGGGCGTATTGAATTTGCGTGCTGGCTAGTCATCATCTCAATGATTTTGGACGGATTAGATGGGCGCGTGGCGCGAATCACAAATACGGCGAGTAAGTTTGGCGTGGAGTTTGATTCGCTATGCGATTTGGTGGCGTTTGGGTGCGCCCCTGCGATTTTGATTTATGTGGCGTTTGGGCATAATTTTGGGCGATTTGGGCTTGTTGTGAGCTGTCTTTTTGTGGTGTTTGGGGCGATTCGCTTGGCAAGATTTAACATTATCACAGGCAATGAAACTAGCCACTTTTTTATCGGTTTGCCAATCCCCTCTGCTGCGATATTTGTGGTAACTATGCTGATTTTAGAAAAGCGATACAATGTGCTATCCACGCACAATTTTTGGTTGCTAATTTTTACTTTTATCGTAGGAATCCTAATGGTTAGCAATATCCGCTACCCAAATTTTAAGCACATTCGGTGGAATCTCTTTAAGATGATAACCTTAATCGTGCTACTCTCCGTGCTATTTATTCGCCCTATTGAGGGCATTTTTAGCGCAATTAGCGCGTATATTTTGTATGGGATTCTGCGATATTTTTATTTAATCATCGCAAGGGTAATTTTTAAACGCAAAAATGGAGGCACAAAATGAGTGAAACGATAAAAATTTTTGATACAACATTGCGAGACGGGGAGCAAAGCCCGGGCGCATCGATGAATATTGAGGAAAAGATTCGCATTGCCTTGCAACTTGAAAAACTAGGCGTAGATATTATCGAAGCGGGATTTGCGGCAAGTAGTCCGGGGGATTTTGAGGCGATTCACAAAATCGCACAAAGCATCAAAAAATCCTGCGTTTGCTCACTTGCAAGGGCATTGGATGGCGATATAAAAGCAGCCTTTGAGGCAATCAAACCCGCCAAAATCAAGCGCATTCACACTTTTATCGCAACTAGCCCCATTCATATGGAATACAAGCTAAAAATGAAACCCGAATCTGTCATAAAACGCGCTGTCGAATCTGTCAGCTATGCCAAAAGTTTGGTAAGCGATGTGGAATTTTCTTGCGAAGATGCCTGTCGAAGCGACATTGGCTTTTTAAAAGAAATCATTAGCGCGGTGCTAGAAGTGGGCGCAGGGACAATCAATATCCCAGATACCGTGGGCTACCGATTGCCTAGCGAAATCGCGGAGATTTTTAGCGAAATTCACAAAATCACCGCGAATCGCGCCATTTTATCAGTGCATTGTCATAATGATTTGGGACTTGCGGTGGCAAATTCTATCGAAGCCATCAAAAATGGCGCAAGGCAAGTGGAATGCGCGGTAAATGGTTTGGGCGAACGCGCAGGAAACACCGCGCTAGAAGAAATTGCGATGATTATAAAAACGCGTGGCGACTTATTTAAGGGGCTAAAAAGCAATATCAACACAAAAGAGATTTACCCCACAAGTAAGCTAATCGCCGATATTACGGGGATTCGCCCACAGCCAAACAAAGCTATTGTCGGCAAAAACGCCTTTGCGCACGAAAGCGGAATCCACCAAGATGGCATTTTGAAGCATAGAGAGACTTATGAAATCATAAATCCCGCTGATATAGGCGTGGATTTGGATTCAAATTTGGTGCTAGGCAAACACTCTGGGCGCGCTGCCTTTAAAAATAAGGCAAAGGCTTTGGGATTCAACCTGCAAGATAGCGAGATTGAAGCGGCGTTTGCGAAGTTTAAGGTGCTTTGCGATAGCAAAAAAGAGATTTTTGATGATGATTTACGCGCGATTTTGGGCGAACAAGGGCGCGGAATCCCGCAGATTTTTAGCCTAAATATGCTTCAAGTTAGCGCGTGTAGTGCGGGGCAGTTTTGCGCTGCGATGAGTATGACAAAGGACGGCGCGGAGATTAGCGACTCTGCGCTAGGCAATGGCGCGGTGGATAGTGTGCTAAAAAGCGTGGATAGGATTAGCGGGATTAAGGGCAATCTCAAAGAATACCGCGTGGAGAGCGTAACGAGTGGCAAAGACGCCCTTGCAAAAGTCATCGTAAAAGTGGAGTTTGACAAAAGTGTGCTAATTGGGCACGGGTTGGATATTGACACGATGAGCGCGACAGCGAAGGCGTATATTAGTGCGTTAAATAACTATTTGAGTATGCGGGAGTTTTTGTAGTTTGGCGGTTTGGCAATTTGTATTTGGGTGCATTTTTCGCGGATTTTGGGATTTTTGGGAGGCTCACAGACTCCAAGTCTAGCTTCGTCTCTCAAAACGAAGTTTCTTTGAAAAATCCTAAAAAACCACAAAACCTCCACCGCAACTACTTCGATGGTTGCTTCGCTTCGCTCGCAAATCCTGCGGATTGTGATTCGCTGTCGCGAATCAAAAATAGAATAATCCGTCATTGCGAGGCGAATCGTAGATTCGCCGAAGCAATTTAAATTTAGATTCTACGAATCGCAGAATCTAGTGTGCTTATTTGTCATTTTGAGCGAGTGAAACGAGCGAAAAATCTCCAAACTTCTCCCACTCCCTTGCGGAGGGGGATTAAGGGGGTGGGTAAAATAAAAAATAATCCGTCATTGCAAGATGCACGAAGCGAAGCGAGTGCAACGAAGCAATCCACTCTTTCTTCGTCATTGCGAGATTTTGCGATTCGCAAAATCGTGGCAATATATATTTAAATCTATGGATTGCTTCGTTGTGTTCGTTTCACTCACGCGCCTCGCAATGACGAATCTAGCGCAGATTCTGCAAAATCGCAGAATCTCGTGCGTGAAAAAAGGCAGATTCTGCGCTAGATTCTGCAATTTTACGCATTTTTCGCAGAATCTGCCGTCTCATTTTTCGCAGAATCTAATTTTTTGCTATAATGCGCCTTTATTTTTTTACAAAGGACATTTTTGCAGCGCACAAAACTCCCACAATTAATAAACTTCGTCATCATCGTAAGCGCGATTTAGAGGAAATTACTATGAAAATTACTGAGATTTTAAAAGATAGCGAGTATAGATTAGAGCTTTTTAGCGAGGATTCTATCGCAAATTTAGAAGCAAGGATTAGCACAAAAGAAGGCAAAACCGCGCCAAATTATTATGCCACTTGTTTAATTCGCCAAAAAGAGATTAAGCTAACCCCAGAAGAGATTATCCGCCAGCTTTATTTAGACAAACTCATAAACGAATACAACTACCCAAAATCGCGCATTCAAGTCGAATACTCCGTGCATTTTGGGCGCGAGGTTAAGCGCGCAGATATTATCATTATGGATAAGCTCCAAACTACCACGCCATATATCATTATCGAGGTTAAAAAGCCAAAGTTAAAAGAGGGCAAAGAGCAGCTAAAAAGCTATTGCAACGCCACAGGCGCGACTATGGCGGTATGGTGCAATGGCTCTGCTATCAGCTACTACCACCGCAAAGACCCAAATTATTTTGAGCCAATCCCAAATATCCCCACACAGGAAAAAAGCCTAAAAGACATTTTGCAAGAGGATTTTAGATTTAGCGATTTGAGAGAAAAGGACATTCTCCGCACGCAAAAAACAAGCCTAAAAAATATCATTTTAGATATGGAAGATGAAGTGCTAGCAAATGCGGGCGTAGATGTGTTTGAAGAAGTTTTTAAGCTCATTTTTATCAAACTTTATGATGAGCTAGAAAGTGCGCGAAATCCTAGCAGGAATTTAGAATTTAAAAACTACGGCGAATCAGATTCTGAGCTAAAAGCCAAAATCGAAAAGATTTTTAGCAAGGCAAAGGACAAATGGGATGGCGTATTTAGTAAAGATGATAAAATCAAGCTCTCCCCATCGCATTTAAGCGTATGCGTAGGCTCACTAGAAAATGTCAAACTCTTTAACTCAAACTTAGAAGTCATCGATGAAGCCTTTGAATACTTAGTAAATAAATCCGCCAAAGGCGAAAAAGGGCAGTATTTCACCCCGCGCTATGTCATCGATATGTGCGTGAAAATGCTAAACCCAAAGCCAAGCGAATCAATGATAGACCCTGCAAGCGGGAGCTGTGGATTTCCCATTCACACTTGCTTTTATGTGTGGGAGCGACTTTATAGGGACAAAGGCTTAGAGCCAAGCCACCTTTTCACCGCAGAGGCTAAAATCCCCGAATGCACCGACTATGTCAAAGAAAAAATCTTTGGAATCGACTTTGATGACAAATCCGTGCGCGTCTCAAAAATGCTAAACTTAATCGCAGGCGATGGGCACACAAATGTGCTGTATTTAAATTCTATCGATTATGAGCATTGGGAGGAATGGACAAAAAACGAGGAATGGGGGGATATTTATCACGATGGCTGGAAACGACTAAGACAACTTCGCACCGAAAAGGACGCCAATAGAGATTTTAACTTTGATATTTTGATGGCAAATCCGCCTTTTGCAGGGGACATTAAAGAGAGCAGGATTTTAGCGCGCTACGAGCTAGGCAAAAACGCAAATGGCAAGGCACAAAGCAAAGTGGGGAGGGATATTTTATTTATCGAGCGAAATCTAAATATGCTAAAAGATGGCGGGCGAATGGCTATTGTGCTACCACAAGGCAGGTTTAATAATTCTAGCGATAAATATATACGAGAATTTATCGCGGACAAAGCGCGGATTTTAGCTGTGATAGGGCTTCATAACAATGTATTCAAACCTCACACAGGCACAAAAACAAGCGTGCTACTTTTGCAAAAATGGGGCGGGGTAGATGAAAATGGCAACGAAATTTGCCCCAAAACTAGCGATTACAACATTTTCTTTGCCACAATGAGCAAACCTAGCAAGGATAATTCAGGTGAGAAAATCTACCTAAAAGACGCGCAGGGCGGATTTTTGCTTGACTCGCACGGGCATAAAATCATTGACCACGATTTATTTAACCACGATGGACTGACAAATGACGGCATCGCCGAAGCCTTTATCGACTTTGCAAAAGCTGAGAATCTAAGCTTTTGGAGAGAATCAAAATAAAATCAAATACAAGAGAATTTTAGGTAAAATTGTGTGCTAAATGCTTTTTTGGAGTGAATAATGAAATATAAAATCTTTTGCGATGAAAGCAACCATTTGAACTACAAAGATAATCCCACGCTAAAATCTAATATTATGGTTTTAGGTGCGATTCGTATAGCAGAAGTAGAAGTAGAGCAAATCAACAAACATATAAAATATTTAAAGCATAAACATAACTACCACAAAGAATTAAAATGGACAAAATTAAATATTTCTCAAAAGCCCTTTTATGATGACTTATTAGATTTCTTTTTTAGCGAAGTATGCTTAAAGTTTCAAGCCCTTTTAATACCAAGCAAAAAGAATTTAAAGCACGATATTTATAATGACGGAAGCGCAGATTTGTTTTATTACAAAATGTTTTATTATGTTTTTAGAAATTTATTTGAAGCAGAAGTCAATGTAGGCGAGAAAATTGACGCAAAAATTTATTTAGACTACAAAGATTCAAGATGTGGTGCAAGAATGCAACAATTAAAAGAAGTTCTACAAAGCAAATATAAAGATAACTTAAATGTGGAAGTCTTTACAGCCAAATCACACGAATCAAACATTATTCAACTTGTTGATTTATTGATAGGGGCTATCGCATATCAAGCAAGAGAGGACTTGGAGCATAAAAGTGAAATCAAAAATTATATAGTCAATACCCTTGAATCAAAGCTATATAATAAAAGCCTTAAATTAAGCACGCCACCTTGGGAAAGCAAATTTAACATCTTTAAAATAGAATTAGGCAAAGGAAAATAGCCGATGTATCCCTGCCTAGATTTTGCACAATGCACCTGCCAAAAAGATAAAATAGCCCTTGCTTATGAAATTTTTTGCCAAGATTTTATACAATCTCAATGCTTTTTAAATACAATCTTAATTGACCCAAAGTGTCATAACAAATTACAAAAAGAAAATTTAGAAATAGAAGAATCGTTTTGGCATATCATAAGTAGAAAAAATGGCAATTTAAGGCTTTTTGATGAGCAAAGAGCAAAAAGAATCCAATGGGTAAAGTGCATTATAAACGATTATGACAAGCCACATATTAAAATGTTTTATTTTTATGAAACTGACGGCAAAATAAGACTTTATCTGTGGCTATATGCCCACGACTTTGTCGTTATTTTAGAAAAAATTATCACAAAAAATAACACAGCTTTTATTGTTACAAGTTTTTACATAGACAATGATAGAAAAAGGCAATCATTTGCGCACAAATATAGCGACTATATAAACAAAGTAGATTTAAGGTTAGGGGGTTGTGAATGGTTTTAGCAAGATTTGGTGGAGTGTTACGGCAACTCCAAAGCCACCTCTTTCTACCATCGGTAGTTGAGCGCAGTTATTTTAATTCAAACAACCTAATATTTAGCTTAAATCGACAAAATTGAAATAAATTATGTAAAAAATGCAAAAACAAACACTCAATCTAAACGAATCCTTGCAAGCCAAATATCCGCATTTGGAGTTATCCGTCCTTTCGCTCTCCCAAGTGCAAAAGGATAATGAATCTAAGCGCATTGATAGCGAGTATTTCAAAAAAGAGTATTTGGAAAATGAAAAAATCATCATTTCACAAACCAAAATCAAAGATTTTCTTGAATCTAGAATCAAAAACATTAAAACACTGAATCTAAATAAGAATTTTGCTTATTTACAAATTAGCGATATTGACACAAATAACGGACTTGAATACACAACGACAGAAACAGATTTCGCTCAAATACCAGATAGAGCAACTTATATCTTGCAACATAACGACATTTGCGTATCCACCGTGCGCCCAAACCGAAATGCTGTGGCTTTAATCAAAGATTCTAAAAGGCTTGTTGGCACAAGTGGTTTTTGCGTGTTGCGACTCAAAGAAACAAGTGAGATTTTGCCCGAAGTTTTATACATATTTTGCAAAACAAAGTTTTTTATTACAAAAATGATGAGAGCAAACACCGCTTCACTTTATCCAGCGGTAATTGATAGCGATATTTTTAAATGTCAAATCCCCAAATTTTCGCAAGATTTTCAATTAGAAATCCAAAATTTAGTCCAAGATTCGCATAAGGCGTTGGAGGATTCAAAGGCTCTTTACAAAGAAGCGGAGAATCTTTTATATGAATCTTTGGGGTTAGATTCGCACAATCCGCTTGAATCTTTATTTTGTCATACTGAGCGTAGCGAAGTATCCAAAACACGCGAATCTAAAAGGCAAAACGAATCAATGATAGAAAAGCGAATCAATAAATTAAATTCACATTTAAAACATTGCGATTCAGGCGATTCAATGTCTAGCGATTTGGATTCTTCGCTCGTTTCACTCGCTCAGAATGACAACATAGCGTGCAAATACCCGCATTTAAATATTTCTATCCGCACACTATCGCAAAGCTACGGCATAAGCGGACGCCTTGATAGCGAATACTATCAAACCAAATATGATGCCATCGAGCGCAAAATTCGGGGCTATCAAGGCGGGTATTTTCGGTTGCAATCTAGCGAAATAAAGGATTCTAACTTCACACCAAAAGCGCAAGAAAAATACCGCTATATCGAGCTTGCAAACATAGGCAACAACGGCAACATAAGCGAGCCTTTGGAGGATTTAGGCGAAAATCTACCCACGAGGGCGAGGCGCAAGGTAAAAACGGGCGATTTCATAATGTCGTCAATCGAAGGGAGTTTGGCAAGTTGCGCGATAATCACGCCTGAATTTGATAATTGCCTTGTTTCAACGGGCTTTTATGTGTTAGATTCGGTGAAATTAAACAGCGAAACTTTGCTAGTTTTGTTTAAATGCGCATTTTTTCAAGAGTATTTGCGCAAATTTTCAAGTGGCACGATTTTAACGGCGATTTCAAAAGATGAATTGCAAAATATCCTAATCCCAAAGATAGCCACCGCCACGCAAGAGCAAATCGCCTCCAAAATCCAAAAAAGTTTCGCCCTGCGTGCAAAATCAAAATCCTTGCTAGAATCCGCCAAAATCAAAGTCGAGAGCGCGATAGATGGGGGCGTAAAATGATGGATTTGCTACTAATTAGCGTGGATTCGCCTGTGTTGCTTGGGATTTATAGGGGCAAAAGGCTTGTGCGCGATGTTTGCAAGGCGGGGAAATTTAGCGATGTTTTGCCTGAACTTTTTGGCGAGATTTTGCGCGGTGAATCAAACGCGCATTTTGATATTTACTACGCAAATGGACCGGGCAATTTTAGCGCGATAAAGCTCACGCACATTTTTTTGCAATCGCTTGTAATCGCGCTAAATGCGACAAATACGCGCAAAATACGCCTTTTTTGCACGGACGCCTTTGCTTTTAGCGATAGTGAGTTTATAAATGCGTATGGGAAAATGCACTTTTATAAGGACTACGGCGGGATTGTGGGGGAGAATTTAGGCGTGAATTTTGGGGCGAATTTGGGCGTGAATCAAAATGAAAATTGCGGGATTCAAGGTGTGAATCAAGGTTTAAAACAAGGCAAATTTTGCGTGAATCAAGGTGTGAATTTGGGTTTAAATCAAGGCGAGATTCGCACAATCACACTTGAATCAAAAATGCCAAATTCATTTTCATTGCCAAAAGTGCTAGATTCAAGCATTTTTAGCACCAAATGCGAACCACTCTACATTCTCCCCGCAGTGTGAAAATTCTTGCTAGATTCTACGATTCGCTGAATCTCGTATGTTTTTTGTCATTGCGAGATTTTACGAAGTAAAATCGTGGCAATCCATAGTTTTGTCATTTTGAGCGAATAAAATGAGCGAAAAATCTCTTTTGTTTTTGAGATATTTCGCTACGCTCAATATGACAAGTATTTTTAGATTTTGCGATTCACAGAATCTAACAAAAATTTCACAGAATTTGCCTTTTATCCCTCCTCCCTTGCGGAGGCCGAATCAACTTATCCCCCCTCCCTTGCGCTAGGGTGGCGCAGGGGGTGGGTAAAATTCTCGTCATTGCGAGACGCACGAAGCGAAACGAGTGCAACGAAGCAATCCACTCTTTCTTCGTCATTGCGAGATTTTACGAAGTAAAATCGTGGCAATCCATAACTTTGTCATTTTGAGCGAATAAAATGAGCGAAAAATCTCTTTTGTTTTTGAGATATTTCGCTACGCTCAATCCGCAGGATTTGCATTTTATCCCCCCTCCCTTGCGGAGGGGGCTAGGGGGGGTAGATTCACTATTTGAAAATTTGCGCCACTATTTTTTTGCGCTTTTAACCCACCCCCTTAATCCCCCTCCGCAAGGGAGGGGGAGAGAATGAGAAAAATCGCCTTTGCAAGGGAGGGGGAGAATGTGGATATTTTCACAAAATCTACCCCATTTTCACAAACGCTACCTTACATTTTCTCGTGAAATGTGCGGGATATGACATCTAATTGCTGTTCTTTTGTGAGTTTTATGAAATTCACCGCATAGCCACTTACGCGAATCGTTAGCTGTGGGTATTTTTCAGGGTTCTCCATTGCGTCTTTTAGCATTTCGCGTTGCAACACATTGACATTCAAATGATAGCCATTATCAGCGAAATATCCATCCATAAGTTGCACCAAATTGCCCTTTTGTGCGCCATCATCGCTACCTAACGCGCTAGGCACGATTGAGAATGTATTTGAAATGCCGTCTTTTGAGTATTGAAACGGGATTTTTGCCACAGAGCAGAAGCTCGCCACGCACCCGCTTGTATCGCGCCCGTGCATAGGATTTGCGCCCGGTGCAAAGGGCTCGCCTGCCTTGCGTCCATCGGGTGTAGTGCCTGTTTTCTTGCCATAGACGACATTTGAAGTGATTGTCAAAACGCTCATCGTAGGCACAGATTCGCGGTAGGTGTCGTGCAAATTTAGCCGTTGCGAGAAGCTTTTGACGAGCTCTACGGCGATTTCATCTACGCGCTCATCGTTGTTGCCGTATTTTGGATACTCGCCTTTTATTTCAAAATCCACAATCAGCCCCGCTTCGTTGCGGATTGGCTTAACTTTGGCATATTTTATGGCTGATAGCGAATCGGCAATCACGCTAAGCCCAGCGATACCACCTGCCATCGTTCGCATTACTTTTTCATCGTGCAATGCCATTTGAATGCGCTCATAGCAGTATTTATCGTGCATATAATGAATCACATTTAGCGTATTTATGTAAAGTCGCGCAAGCCAATCTAGCACGATATCTAGCTTTTCGCGCACTTCATCATAGTCTAAATATTCGCCCTCCACTGCGGCAATATTTGGTCCCACTTGCAATCCGCTATTTTCATCTTTACCCTCATTTATCGCATAAAGTAGTGCCTTTGCCAAGTTGCACCGCGCACCAAAAAATTGCATTTGCTTGCCGACTTTCATCGGGCTCACACAGCACGCAATCGCATAGTCATCGCCAAACTCTTCTAGCATAATCTCATCGCTTTCATATTGCACCGATGAAGTTTTGATACTCACCTCAGCGCAGAATCTTTTGAAGTTTTCGGGTAATCTCGTATTCCACAAAATCGTCATATTCGGCTCTGGCGCAGGTCCTAGATTATAAAGCGTATGCAAAAAGCGATAGCTCATTTTAGTCACCAAATGCCGTCCATCAAGGCACATTCCGCCGATACACTCAGTCACCCAAGTGGGGTCCCCGCTGAAAAGCTCATCATATTCAGGTGTGCGGAGAAAGCGAATCATTCGCAGTTTCATCACAAAATGGTCTATCATCTCTTGAATCTGCGCCTCGCTGTATTTGCCACGCTCTAAATCGCGCTCCGCGTAAATATCCAAAAATGTCGAGATTCGCCCGATACTCATCGCTGCGCCGTTTTGCTCTTTTGTCGCTGCCAAATACGCGAAGTAAAGCCACTGAATCGCCTCTTTGACATCTACCGCAGGGCGTGAAATGTCAAATCCATAGCTTTGCGCCATAGTTTTTAGCTCATTTAGTGCCTTGATTTGTTCGCTTAACTCCTCTCGTGCGCGTATTGTGTGTGAATCCATCACATCAGGTATCATTTCTTTTTTTGCTTTTGTTTTCATCTCAATTAGCTTATCCACGCCATAGAGTGCCACACGGCGATAATCGCCGATGATTCGCCCCCGTCCATAAGCATCGGGCAGTCCTGTGATAATGCCTACCTTTCGCGCCAAAAGCATTTCATCGGTATATGCGTCAAAAACGCCATCATTATGCGTCTTGCGGTATTTAAAGACATTTGCCACATTTGCATCCTCCGCCTTGTTGTAGGCTTTTAGCGAAGTTTTCACCATTCGATATCCGCCAAATGGCATAATGGAGCGTTTTAGCGGCTCATCAGTTTGAAGCCCCACTATCGCCTCCAAATCCTTATCGATATAACCCGCCTTGTGCGCGGTAATCGTAGAGATGATATCCGTGCTAACATCATACACACCGCCTCTCTCGCGCTCGACTTTCATCAAATCGCACACCTTTTGCCAAAGTGCCTTTGTCGCGCTTGTAGGTTCGCTCAAAAAGCTACTATCGCCATCATAGGGCGTGTAATTTTTCACGATGAAATCACGGACATTGATTTCATCACTCCACAATCCATCTTCAAACTCGCTACCAAAGGCGATTTTACTACTTTCTACATTGCTCATTTTTACTCCTTAATGTTAAAGTATCGTAATTATAGAATATTGCAAATTTTATGTTGCTTAAAAAATGCTTAAAAATGTAAGATTTTTGAAAATTTTTGCAAAAATTGTGTAAATTCTTAACTAAAACTTAAAATTATGAAAATTTTTGGTAGATTCTGCGAAATTTGGCGAAAATTTATTGACTTTTAAGAAAATAAAATTATGCTATTTTAAACGCCAAAAATTAGCAAGATTCTGCGATTTTTTTAGCAAACAAATGTGCGAGATTCTGCGATTTTTTCGTTTTAGATTCTGCGAAAGGCAACGAAAATTTGCCAAAAGTGCAGAATCTATGAAAAAATAAAAGCAGATTCTGCGTTTTTCGCGCAAAATTCGCAGAATCTAAATGCAATTTTATGCGTTTTTGTAAATCTATGTGCCCTTTGCATTACCCCTTTGCGCCTTGTGCTAAAAGTAGCTCCATAATCTTTGTATTGCCACCCTCTGCGGCGTAGTTTAGCACTGATTTGCCGTTTTTATCTTTGGCGTTTATATCTGCCCCTGCGGAGATTAGGGTTAATACCACTTCAAAATTGCCACTTTTGCAGGCTCTCATTAAAGCTGTTATGTGTGCTAGATGGGCGTTTGGACTTATGCCGTTTGTAATGTATTCTCTGACTTTATTGATAGAATCGTCATTATTAGAGCTAATACATTTTAGCATTTCGCACTCTTTATTTTTAATTATTACATATTTCCTCATACAATCATCGAATATCAAGTTTAAATTATAACTGCCGTTTATTGTATCTAAACCAAAAACACGAGTAATTTCTGCACCAGCATATTCTATTAAAAATTTTAGTGCCTCAAACTTGCCACGCACTGCCATTTCTTTTACAATGGCATAGTCAAAGTCTATTTTTAAATTGTCTAATAAATATTTAGCAATCTCAATATGCTCCGTAAAACAAGCAAACGATAAAAGGATAAAGCCCATATCTCTCGTAACAACTTCAGATTTAAATATCCATTTTACTAACCACTTATTATTGTCGTAATCGAGAACTATATTTGTAGAGTCAATAGTAGTATTAACACATCTATCACTTTTCAACATACGCTTAACCTCATCTAAGTTGTTGTCGTTTATAGCATTAAGTAAAACATACATCTCTTACCTCCCATTTCCCAAACCAATCTCGCAAGATTCAATTCTGTATATTTCCTTACCACCGCCACTGATGGGGTAAAATCGCCTTATTTCATCATCGTCAAATTCCTTGCCCGTCCGCCTTATCTTTAAAAACTCTAATAGATTTGATATAAAATACCCAAAGCTGTAATCTAAATCATCTCTAAATCCATAAAAGCTGTAATGTGGCGTTTGGCAATATTCCTCATCTTTATAG
>NZ_JBSIUR010000009.1:0-84481 GCF_053654655.1 Helicobacter sp. 23-1045 | reverse complement strand
ATTTGCTTAAAATAATAAAATATTAAATCGCCAAATGCCCTCGCAGAATCTCCCACGAAAATCGCAGAATCTAATGCAGATTCTGCGAAAATTCCACAAAATCGCAGAATCTAGCACGAAATTATTTTTATGGATTGCTTCATATGAATTACACCAAAGCAGTGATGGGAGTGTGGGAGATTGAATTTAATCTTATTTTATTGCGATTTGTGCGCTGTATTTTTTGCCATCAAAGCTAACTGCGCCTATTTCGCATAGTTTTTGCAAATATATTCGCACACACCTTTGAAAATATTTAGTTTTGCTTTGTAAAGTTTGCAAAATTTCGTCAAATTCCTTTGGCGACTCTAAACTCATTATGATTTTATCAAAGTTCCTTATTTTTGTGTAATTTACCGCACTGCCTTCCATTTCAAAAAGCCACTTTTTTTGCTCTCCTGTGAGTTTTGAATATCCTAAAAACTCATCATTTCGCGCCAAAATCGCTAGTGAGCAATCATCAAAAGTCGCCTTAACTAAAACATTATCCATCGTTTGTTGCATTCGCTCTTGCATTTTATCTTGCGAGATGAGCAATGATTTTTGCAAAATGCCTTTTAATGCCTTAAACTCCCCACTTCGCTCATTATAAAAACTTGGCGCAACGCCATCAGACATAAGCGCAAAGGCGTTTATATTGTCCATTTTATCTATAATGATTTCTGCTTTTTGCCACGCATTTTGCGAAGTGGTAAAAAATGTAGTGTTTGCAAATTCGCCATTTTGTGCGCCAGAGATTAGTCGCATTTCATTTGAATCCAAAGCGCATATTAGCCCATCGCCTAAATGAAAAGCGATAAAAATATCATTGCAAACTCCCACACACAAAAGCGTAGAAGCCAAATCTTTCAACGCGCATTCTCTAAACTGCGCTTCCTTTTGCAATTCACCTAACAAAGCATTTAAAATATCCACTTTCGCAGAATCTGCATCTTGCAAAATCAGCATAAAATGCCGCTCTAAAATCTTACAAATAAATTTCGTGGCAATCTCTGCGCCAAAATGCGAGTATTTTGCCGAACCTGCGCCATCTGCTAACGCAATCGCACTAAAATTTGGAGTGATTAGCGCAAAGGTTTTATCTTGGCAGGGCGTGTTTGTCTTTATATGGCTTCTACCCTGTGTGGCGCAACAAATCGCCTTAAAACTCATAATTCGCCCCAGCCTTTTATGCCTTCAATATCAAGCTTGACATTATCCCCCGGCATTGACGCAGAGACTGCGGAAATACTTTTGCTAAGCCACTCGAAAAATTTATTAAAGCTAAGCCCTTTTAGTCGCAATGGAGGGCGTTTGGGTGAGAATTGCGCCAAAACATTCATATCTGCATAAGGACCTATGCCGATAGGAAAAATAGTAAGTCTTCTTTCATTTACCTGCTCTACGCAACGAGAAATCGCCCTTCGCAATTCATCTTCATCGCCATTTGGCGCACCATCAGTCATTAGCACCATCCACGGCTGATAATAATCTACACCACGATTTTTGTATTCATCTTTGCGTTTATCTAGCAAATCTAATCCTAAATTCACCGCTTCGCCCATCGGCGTATAGCCCATTGCCTGTAAAACGGGGGCAGTTTTTTGCACATTTAAGCTTGCAAAATCTGCTAGGCATTCAAAGCCATTATTTCCAAAAGTCACTACGCATATTTCAGCAGAATGCGCTGCCATTTCATCATTGGCAATCGCATCATAAAACATTTTTACGCCTTCATTTAGCTCATTTATCGGTGCCCCTCCCATAGAGCTACTTGTATCTAAGCAAAGGCAAATAGGAATTCGCGCGGTGGGGTTATTTACCAAGTCCTCAATTCTAATCAAATCATTACTCATTTCTTATCCTTTATGTTAAAATTAAAGCGCGATATTATCAAAACAAATCTTAATTTTGCTTTGTTTTTTGAAAACAATTATAGCATTCCTTAAATTTTGCAAGTTTTATGCCGTATTTTTTATTAGGCTCTCTAAAAATTATTTCGCCACCACATTTTTGGCATTTGTATCGCTCTACTTTTGCATCTTTATAAAGGCAATCTTTACATATTTGTTTAATATGTCCTTTTTTTTTATCGGTTTCTTTGTTGCAGATTCTGCACTTTATGTATTCTCTATTTTTGATTTTTTTATATCTTGATGGGAAAATGTCATTTGACATTTCATCGATTTCAATCATATTATTTAAATTATTGCGATAATTTTCAAAGAGTTTAAGCCATTTTTTTGCGCTTATGCGATTGTTTTTGTCATTATATTTGCCACCTTTTTGAAATGTGTGATAAAAAGCTTCTTTGAGTTTATAGTCCAAATGACTCCACATAAATTTCCACGAGCCTTCGGGTGCTTTTTCGTTGCTACTGCCATCAAAGGCATAAGGAAAATTGCCATTTTGGATATTTTTTGTGGGGGATTCGCCACCTTGTTGCGAATATGGCGGTTTGCCAGGTAGCATTATCATAAAAAGAAGCGTTGCTACGGCAAATTTATCATTGCCTATTGTGCGCAAAAATGTAGCATAATTTTTGCCTTGAATCTCAGGTGCGGTAAAGTTTATCGTCCCCACAGGACAAGGAAATCCGCCGATTTGATAGCTATCAGTATCCACAAAATATATTTCTTTTGGGGAGACTACCAAAATATTTTGCGGATTTATGTCGCCCAAAATAACATTTAAGCTATGCAAAAATGTAATTTTTTCTAAAATCGTTATGCAAAGCTCAATCATATCTCTCTTTTTAAATTTTGGAAAATACTTTTCTAATAGTGGCTTAGAAAACATAATCCTTTGCAAGTTATGCCCTTTTGCCTTTGGCATTAGAAATCCGACAAATTCATTGTGCTTATTTAGCAAAATCTCACTTGGAAAACAAATGCCCTTAAACTTCACTTGGCGGGTTATCATTAGTTTGATTTTTTCATAGATTCGCTTTGTGATTTTTTGCGCAAAATAGATTTTTGCAATATGCTCTGTGCTTGTCTCAAACGCAGTCCCTTCGCCACCTTCGGCGATTTTGTTTATTAATTTTATTTGCGTCCCGCTTGGCGTCATCACATAATCGCCGACTTTTGGGATAAAATGCGTTGGCAAAACTTCATTGCTAATATCAGTGATTTGAACGCCTATCATAAATGGCTTAATTTTCGCAGAATCTAAATTTTCTTGCGATGGCGATTTATCTTTAAAGTTCAAAATTTTACCCAAAAATTCAGAAACCAAATTTGGCTTTATCAAAAATCCCTCATTACTAATGAAATGCGCGCTAACTTTTTTGCCATTTGTGGCTTTTTTGTCATTTAGTGCCAAAATATCGCGCGCCAAGTCATAATCACGCGTGATAAGTAGCATAGTGTATTTTGTGCGAAACTGCGTGAAAATCGTATCAAATACATTATCTGCGTGGCTATTGTCGCTTTTATCGCCAAAAATGTTGATTACGCGATTTTCTAGTAGTTTTTTAATAAGATTTATGGCATTTTTGGCGCGGAGGGCTAGATTTTTATCTTGCGAAGTATTTGCGTGTTTGAGTAGCTCATCTACCACGCTTTTTGGGATTATGATTGCTTTTTGATACTGCTTTAAAAATGGCGTGATATTTTGCCAAAATGTTTCGATTGTGTTGATATTCCACTGCTTTTGAGTCGCCAAAAGGGCGCAAGTATCGATGAAAATCCTATCATTTTCTTTGACTAATTTTTCCAAATAGTCTTTTGGCAGTAAGTTTCGCAGAATCGCTATTCATCAAAAAATCCTTGCAATCTCTCGCCTATCTCTTTTGGCGTTGGCAAAAGTTTTGCCAAATCTTTTGGCGGGGTTTTGGTAAGTGTGTATGTAGCTACGCCTATGGGTTTGGTGGTATTTTTTAGCGCGTATTCTACGATAGTTTTGCTTTTGTCTTTGCATATAATTATGCCTATGCTTGAATTTTCGCCATCTATGCGCACTTGCTCATCAAGCAAGGCTAGGTAAAAATTCATTTTTCCTGCGTATTCGGGCTTAAAATCACCGATTTTTAGCTCTATGGCGATAAGAGATTTTAGCCGTCTATGATATAAAAGCAAATCGATGAAAAATTCCTGTCCATCGGCTTCTAACTTGTATTGATTGCCTATAAAGGCGTAATCACTGCCCATTTGGGTGAGAAAATTTTGCACTTGTCTTATAAGGGCAAGTTCTAATTCTTTTTCGCTATGCTCGTTGCGTAGGGACAGAAAATCAAAGGTATATTCATCTTTTAGAATCAAACTTGCTTTTTGGGATAGATTTTGGGGCAGTGTCGAATCGAAGTTATTTTGCGATAAAAGGGATTTTTCATAGCTTTGATTGTCTATGTGATTGTCTAGCACGCGGTAGCTCCACGCGTTTTTGAGTGTGGATTTTATGTAAAATTCTCTTTGCAAATCGTCTTTGCATTTTTGAAAAATAAGCACATTGTGCGACCACGAAATTTCTCTAGACAGTGTCTGGAGAATTTCATTGTCCTTATAAGCAAGGTAGTATTGGCGCATATTCCATAGATTTTGCGCACTAAATCCGCTCAATCCCTCAAATTCGCTTTGTAATTCTTTGGCAAGGCTCTCAACCACACTTTTGCCCCAGCCAAAATGCTCTTGCCTTTGAGTGATAATCTTGCCTATGTCGCTATAAAGGGCGATGAGTTCTTTATTTACCGCTTTTAGGGCTTGGGTGTGGGCGGTTTGGATTTTGGCTTTGACTTCGCTAACGAAGTTTTTGAAATCGGTGTCTTGGGTGATATTTGTAGTGTTATTTTGCATTAAAACTCTTTTTGATTTGTAGATTTTATTTGGATTATAGCGAAAATTTGCTTTTTTTGAAGGATTGTCAAAAAATACTTGTTTAGTCCCTTAAATCGGGTCGAAGTAAAACACCTTGCCTGCCTGAGTTGCGACAATTCACGTTTTAGTCCCCTATAAAATCGGGTCGGTGTAAAACTATGGCGAGAGAATTTGGTAAATCAGCAAAAGTTTTAGTCCCCTATAAAATCGGGTCGGTGTAAAACGGAGAAAATGAAATTAATAGATTTCATGAACTGTTTTAGTCCCCTATAAAATCGGGTCGGTGTAAAACTATATTAGAAGCAGGGATGGATAAACTTGATGTTTTAGTCCCCTATAAAATCGGGTCGGTGTAAAACAAAGTTCAAATAACTAAAGAATTAGCTGAAGTTTTAGTCCCCTATAAAATCGGGTCGGTGTAAAACATAAAGTCCCATCATTAGTTCCATATACAACAGTTTTAGTCCCCTATAAAATCGGGTCGGTGTAAAACCTTGTGGAGAAACTACTTTAAAGACTACAGGTTTTAGTCCCCTATAAAATCGGGTCGGTGTAAAACAGATATACCGAGTGTATTTAGAAGGAACAAGTTTTAGTCCCCTATAAAATCGGGTCGGTGTAAAACTCCCTCGACGACATTATAGACGGCGAAACTTGTTTTAGTCCCCTATAAAATCGGGTCGGTGTAAAACTCGAGCAGTATGATAATGCTCAACCCAAGTAGTTTTAGTCCCCTATAAAATCGGGTCGGTGTAAAACAAGTTTGAAAAGCAACATAAGCTTGTATTTAAGTTTTAGTCCCCTATAAAATCGGGTCGGTGTAAAACTATAGTCTTTATTGGATAATGGAAATCCTAGTTTTAGTCCCCTATAAAATCGGGTCATAGTAAAACAAATTAAAGGGTTCTCACGTAAAAACTTTACAGTTTTAGTCCCCTATAAAATCGGGTCATAGTAAAACTTTTATACTTACCATTTAATTCTATTGATCCGTTTTAGTCCCCTATAAAATCGGGTCATAGTAAAACTCTATCTGATGTTCTAGATGGCGAGTTCGTTGTTTTAGTCCCCTATAAAATCGGGTCATAGTAAAACTACCTCGCGAAAATGCCGTTTTACAGGCGGGATTTTAGCAGTCCAAACCTTAAAATATTCTTAAATGGCTGGGATTTTGATGGTGGAGTGCGTTTTGGTGCGGGATTTGCGTGGTTTGAGAACCTTAAAATTTGCTGAAATTTCGAAATTTTGCAAAAATGAGAAAGGTATTTTGGGGTAAAAATGGAGAATTTTGGGGTGAATTTTTGGAGAATTTTTGAGATTTTTTGGAGAATTTTTGCGAAAAAGGATGAGATTCTGCGAATTGTGCGAAAATCTAATGGATTGCCACGATTCTGCTTCGCAGAATCTCGCAATGACGGAAAATCACGCTAGATTTTGCGATTTGTGCGAAAATGCAGAATCTGCCTCTAAAATCGCAGAATCTAATTGAGATATTTCGCTACGCTCAATATGACAATATTTTTTGGATTGCTTCGTTGCGTTCGCTATCGCTCACGCGCTTCGTAATGACGAAGCGGTAAAAAATTCTGCGTTCTCTTACAATTCGCAGAATCTTGGATTGCCACGATTTGACAAAGTCAAATCTCGCAATGACGATTCGTTTGGATTGCTTCGGCGATTCGTTGAATTGCCTTGCAATGACGGAAAATCACGCTAGATTCTGCGATTGTGCGAAAAATGCAGAATCTAAATAAATTTTGCAGAATCTGTGATTTTTTTCGTGCGAGATTCTGTGAATTGTAAGAAAAACGCAGAATCTAGTGTGAAAACGCAGAATCTAAATATGGATTGCCACGAAAATTCGCTACGCTCATTTTCTCGCAATGACGGAAAATCACGCTAGATTCTGCGATTCGTAAAAAAATTAATGGATTGCTTCGTTGTGGCGTTGCCACTGCCTCGCAATGACAAAAAATTAAGGCAGATTCTGCGATTCGCACAAAAATGCAAAATCTAAATATGGATTGCCACGATTCTGCTTCGCAGAATCTCGCAATGACGGAAACAAATCGCAGAATCTAATGTGAAATTTACCCACCCCCTTAATCCCCCTCCGCAAGGGAGGGGGAGAAAATGCAAAATCTCCGCAAGGGAGGGGGAGAATTTTTGAGATTCTTCGCTCGTTTCACTCGCTCAGAATGACAAATTTCTGCGCTAGATTCTGCGAAATTTGCGAAAATTTAATGGATTGCTTCGTTGTTTTCGCTACACTCAAACTGCCTCACAATGACGAAAAATTAAGGCAGATTCTGCGATATTTGCGAAAAATGCAGAATCTGTGAATTTTTTTGTGTGAGATTCTGTGTTTTTTGTTTGATTCGCAGAATCTGCGATAGTTTCGTTATTTTGTTTATTTGATTCGCTAGTTTTTCCCCGCAAAAAGGGCTGCACCCCCCGCCCCGCTCCCCCTACGCACCAAAAAGCAGCCGCTTTTTCGCTTTTAGGGGGAGTGCCTCGCTTTTCCGCTTCTAGCAAAAAATCGGCACTCGCACTACTGCTCGTTTGAATCCGATTTTTTACACCACGAAGCGGGCGAGATTAAGGGTGCTTCGCACGATAATTTTACAGATTCTGCGTTCGCAGAATCTACCCACCCCCTTAATCCCCCTCCGCAAGGGAGGGGGAGAATTTTTGAGATTCTTCGCGAACGAAGTTCGCGCGAGAATGACAAATTTCTGCGCGAGATTCTGCGAATTGTAAGAAAATCTAATGAATTGCCACGATTTTGCTTCGCAAAATCTCGCAATGACGGAAAATTAAGGCAGATTCTGCGATTCACGCTAATTTCGCAAAATCTCGCAATGACAAAAAATGTGGCGCAAATCTTGCAATAATGATTCAGGGTGTGAATTTAGTATGGTTGCAATGTGAATCGCCCTAATCCAAATGAGCATTGTTTGCCAAGCCCGATAAGTTCGCCTATTTTTAATAATGTGTAGCTTTGTTTGTCCAAACTATCTATAAGTATTTCGCCCATAAGTCCGCCCAAATTCATAGCATTGTGATGGCGGGATTTGCGGTATAATTCGGTGTATTTTAGATTTATGCTTATTAGTTTTGCGCTAGATTCGTGCAAAGATTCACTATTTTTGCCAAAAATGGCTAATTTTCGCTTGTGAAGTGAGCTAAAAATATCGTGCAACGATAGCGCGTTGTCTCGCACGAAAATATTGTTTTTCTTTATGCGAAGCGGTGTGGTAAATGTAATTTTTGCGCACGGTGTAAAATTATCGATATTTAGTTGTGTCCTAAAATCTAATGGCATTTTTATATCATCATTGCAAAAGCAAAATTTGTCATTTACAAAAATCACAATGTCTTTAAAGTGCAATATTGTATTGTTTGACTTCAATCCTATCACACAAAGCATTTTGTGTAATGCTGCCAAAATCAGCGGTGCGCTTTCTATGGATTTGCCAAATAGATAAATGCTAAAATCATAGCGTGGTGCGCCTAGCTTAAAATCCAAGCAAAAATTGTGATAGGTATTTTTGCGCTCATAGAAGTCAAAAAAGGCGCAAGATTGTGTGCTTTGGCACGATTCGCATTTGCCATCATCTTTGGTGCAAACTACGCTTTTTAGTGCGTATCCTAGCGCACCTCGAATCTGTGAACCGATAAAAAATGGTGGCACAAATTCATCGCGCGATAAAATGGAGATTTTGCAAAAATTTAGCATTTTTAAATATCTTTTAGGCAATCGTCTTTAAGGCATTTTTGATTAAAAGATTCGATTATTTGTTGCAAATCGCCTTGAATAGTTTGTGGCGAATCTTGCCCTTTTGTTATATGCACCAAATTATTTCTAATTTTATTTATGTCTTTTATGAGATTGCATAGATTTTTAAACACAATTAAATGTTTGTTGCGAATGATAGATTCTAACTCATCAAATAAATCTTTGTCTAAATAAAATTTGCATTTTTCATAACATTTATCTTTTTTGGTTTGATAATTAACGCTATTTAAATCATTATCGCATACAAAATACATAAATTCTTTTACCGCCTGTTGCACTTTGTATGGCTCATTATTACTATTTTTCCGCCATTTTATAAAAAAGCCTTTTTGATTTAAACTATCCAAAATATACAGCGAAATCGCCTCGCTAATGTATGTTGCGGATATTAAATAGTATTTTGTGGAGTGCATAAGTCGCGCTAATTTGTAGTATTTATTATAATCTTTTTGTGTGCTTTGAATGTTTTTAAAAATGTCTAAAATAGATTCGATTTCGCTCAAAATATTTTTTAGCCCTTTGAAACTATCACTATTTTTTACATTGTTTAGCTCGATATTGACTTTGTCTAATAGCTCAAAGATTTGACTAAACGCATTTGCGTGAAGTGCGTTTGAAAAATGTGTAAGCGTAATGATAAAAGGTTCATTTATTTTCATCTCTGGCACACGCAAAGTTTGCGTAAATGTCTGCAAACTAAGCGCAATAAGGCTTATTTGTGAATATCGCTCTAAATTTATGTATTGAAACAAATCGCGCTCTTGTGAATCTTTACCTTGCGTTTTTGCAAAAAGTAGCGTTATGGATTTTTTGGTGCTAATTTGCGCTAACACACTTGCAAAACTAGCAATAATAGGCTGATGGCGAAATCCGTGCGTAACATCTAAAATGACATTTTTGCTTTGGGTATTTTTGATAGATTCGATAACTTGGCTAAAAACAGATTCGATGTCGTTGTCGGGCACTTTTATCGGCTCATTTTTATCAAAAATCGCCTTGCATTGTGGCAATGTGTCAAAAATCTCATTTTGATATTTGATAGATTTATCTGTGCCAATAAAAGTGTAAGTCGCATTTTCGCCAAAACTATCAATTAAACAATGCGTGGAGTTATAAAACTCGCCATTTTTTAATTGTGGCAAATCTAACGCAGAATCTTTACTATACGCACTTTTTACAATCTTACCATCTTTATCTTTGCCCGCCATTCCCAAAATTGCAATGATATGAAAATCCATAATCTGCACCTTGCCAAATTTATTTCATAAAGCCCATTTTTTCAAATTTGCCGATGTTTTTGGTTTTCACTTCACCACAAAGTCTTTCATAAAAATCATCGGCATCTTTGATTGGATTAAATCTATGCCCCTTTACCACCACAGCAAAATCACCAATGGTAAGATTATCCACGCTTTTAATGAGCTTTTTTACACTAGCATTGCATTTTAATCCTAATAGGGAGCATTCTCTCTCTAACAATTTTGCCTTTTGTTCATCATTTAGTGCTTTAAATTCTAATTTCACATCAAATCGCCGCAAAGCCGCCTTGTCAATATCGCTCATCAAATTTGTCGTAGCGACAAAAACGCCGTCAAATTTTTCCATTTGGGTTAGCATTTCGTTAGTTTGAGTTAATTCATAGCCACTTGCACCACTTCTATCGCGCAAAAAGCTATCCACTTCATCAAAAACTAACACCATATCGCGCTTTTTAGCGTCCTTAAAGGCATTTGCGATATTTTGCTCTGTGCCACCTACCCACTTATCTAGCAAATCACTTGCATTTTGCACTACGCAATCTCTTTGTAATTCCTTTGCCAAATATTGTGCAAAGGCACTTTTCCCTGTGCCACTTACGCCATAGATACAAATTTTGATATTTCTATCATTTTTTAGCGCGGATATTAGTTTATTTAAATCAAAATCCACATTGATAAATTCTAGCGAATAGCTTTTTGGTAGAGTGGATTTATTTGGTTTTTTGCGTTTGGGTTTTTCAGGCAAAAGGCGAATCGTAGTTTTTTGTGCTTTGATAGTATTTTTCACAAGCGTTTTAAAATTAAACGCAAAATCCCCGCCTATCATTGTGCTTACATCATTTGCTTTATAAATCACAGCAGGGGCAAATCTTTTTATATTTAGCGCAAAGTCCATAGTTGCCTTGTCTAATTTATCTCCACACACATTTCGCAGAATCTGCATTTTATGCTCTTTTTTACTAACAGCGATTTTCATCACACAATCAAATCTACGAATCGTTGCATTATCAAGCAATGAAATTTTGTTGATTATCCAAATCGTAGGCACGACATTTGTTTCTAAAATCTCATTTAAAAATGCCTTGTTCTCTAATCGCTTATCTTGCACGGAAGCATTTAAAATATCCTCCACTTCATCATAAAGTAAGATATTTTTTGGATTCACAAACTTTTGCGATAAAACATATAGACTTAATCTATCTTTGCTATCAAGCACACTGCCATCATAATCGCTTTTTACTTTGTATAGATTCACACCCACGCTTTTTGCAAGTAACTTTGCTAACTCCGTTTTCCCCATACCAGCTTCGCCATAAAGCAAGATATTTGCGCCGATTCTGCGTTGTTTTGTAGCTTGGGTAAGATATTTTGCCATCAAATCAAAATCCACCACATAAGGATAATGCTCTTTTGTAAGATTGCTTTTTTCGCATAGCTCTACAAAGTTTGCAACTAAATCATTTTTATCATTGCACTCGCTTATCAAAATATCTGCGAGTAGCGTATTTGCAAACTCAAATGGCTCATTAAAATGATTAGAATCATCATTTAAAATCCCTGCTTGTTGCAATATGCTTTTTCTTTGCATTGCCAAAGCTACGCTCTCATAAGGGTAACCTATTATTTTGCTAACAACCATTGCCAATCGGCGTGGAGTGTTTGTTTTAAGTGATTGTATAAAACTATATAGCGTCATACAATGTTCTGCAATGGTGATACATTTTATAATCGCTACCTCCGTTTCATTCAAAGATAGCATATCTTTCAAATAACCCACATTTTTTTCTAAATTTTTGCAATGTGCTGAATTGCGTAATTTTTGTTGAAATGATTTATCTTGCAAAGTTTTTAATTGTTGTTTGCAAAAATCTATAACTTGATTTGTGTATTTCACTGATTCGATTGTCTCGCCATTAAGACTATTATAGATTTTACTAAATCCTAAAAAGTTCGCTACATTTTCATTTAAACTATCTTTGCCAAAAAACAATGCGCTATTTTTAGAAGTGATAAAATTACACATATAAATCTTTGCTTGATTGCCCAAAAAATCCATATCAAACCCATCTATACTTGGTGAAGGTATATCTGCCGCTTTTTTAAATCTACCCATTTAATTCCCCTTTTATTTTAAAATTTAAGTTGCAATTTTAGCAAAAATCTTATAAAAATCGCAGAATCTTAATATTCCCTAAATCGCTCGTGGGCAAATATCTTTTTGGTAACCTTAATGCCATCTTCGATGGATTCGACAGAGATTCGCTTGGTGGTGGCATAAATAGGCGTTACGCCCAAACTAATCGCAAAGCGCACCATCGCATAAGTCGCACCAAAATCGCCCTGCACTAGCAAATAATCGCCTTTTTTGGCGTTTGATTTTAGCGCGGTTTTAAAATCGCCTAAAAATTCATCTAAACGCTCTGTATCTGGCGGGATATTGCCCCATTTTTCATTTGTGATATTTGCAAAATTTGTAATGTTAAATCGCTTTGTAGATTCGCTCTTTTGGGCTTCTGTAAGCTCGTGATTTAGCAAAATAAAAAGCGTTTTGGGCGTTTTTGGCAAATCTGGGTTTATGATAAAGTTTAGTTGCTTTAAAGATATTCTTATGCTATTTTTGATTAAGTGGATTTTATGCTCGTCATTGTGGCTTATGTGGGCTAAATCATTGCGTATGTGTTTGATTGATTCTATTAGCTCTTTCCATAATCTCAAATCATCGGCGTGTTTTTCGGCATAATCCTGCGCCCTTTGAAAATCATAAAAGACATTTTTGTCAAATTTAGTGTTATTTGGCTTGTTGCCTGTCAAAATAAAGCTCCGCACCGCTACGGATTGCTCATAAATGCTAAAACCTTCCGTTTCGATAATATCTGCTTTGATAAATCTATCAATCGCATACAGCGCGATAGATTCGTGGATATAAGTCGCAGCGATTAAATGAAAGCCTTTTTTATACATAATCCTTGCTAAATAGTAGTATTTTTCGTAATCTGTCGCATTTTTTATCGCCTCAAACTGCAACAAAATCTTTTCTACTTCACCTAAAATATTCTCTAATCCTATAAATCTTTCTCTTTTTTTTGCTTGTTTTAGCTTAAATAGCGATTTGTCTAGCAAATCAAAGATTTGACTAAACGCATTTGCGTGAAGTGCGTTTGAAAAGGCAGCTAGCGAAGCAAGAAGTGGCTCTTTGTATTGATATTTGCTTTTTTGCATACTTAAAGTTTTCACAAAATTTTGCAAACTCATCGCAATAATGCTAAGGCGCGAATATTGCTCCAAACTTGTATAACAATAAGTGCCATCGCTTTGCGTTTTGGCAAAGATTAGCGTAATGCGCTTTTTGTCGTAAATCTGCTTTGCTAATGTGCTAGCAAAACTCACAATAATGGGCTGATGGCGAAATCCGTGCGTAATGTCGATTATGATATGATTAGCGCGACAAAGTTTGATTGCCATTAGAATCTTGTGAAAAATATCTCTTAACTCGTCATTTTGCGGGAGAATCTGTGGCGAAAATTTCTCAAAAATCGCCTTGCATTGTGGCAATGTGTCAAAAATCTCATTTTGATATTTGATAGATTCTGCTGTGCCGATAAAAGTGTAAGTCGCATTTTCGCCAAAACTATCAATTAAACAATGCGTGGAGTTGTGAAATGTGCCATTTTTTAGTGGCAATTTTAGGGTAGAATCTTTGTCATAAACACTCTTTGAATCCTTGCCCGATATGCCTAAAATTGCAATGATATGAAAATCCATTTTTAGCCTTTTAGAAGCATTTTTGTGTGGTATTGTATCGCAAAATCACAAAAATAAAAATAGCGATTTATGATTTTTGATTGTTGTCTATTACAAGCCTTTGTAAGTGCGGTTATCTCGCTTTGCAATTTTGATAATTTCGATAATTTTAAATTCCCCGTTATTTACAATGCCTATAATGCGATAATTGCCTAGTCTCCACCGATAGCGATTGTCGTTGTATCCCTGTAAATGTGTTGCGTTTGGTAATAAGCAGGGATTATCGCTTGTCGATAATTTTTCATTTAAAAAAATTACAATTTTAGAATGTTCGCTAGGTGCAGATTTTTCTAGTTTATCTAAAAATTTTGAAACCTGTTTTTTAAATATTATTTCATAACTCATCGCCATAATCCCTATTCATTTCATCATCTACTTCTTGCCTTAATTTTGCCTGTTCTTCGCCTGTAAGAGAGTTTAAATATTTATTTGCCTTTTCGATATGCCCCGAATCTTTTAACGACACAAATTTTGGCTCATCCAAGCTCTCTTTGATTTTTGTTTTTAAAAAATAAGTAAGCTCTTGCATATCGCGCAATTTTTTTTGAGCTTCCTCGCGAAATTTTTGTTCTCGTGCTTCAACACTCATAAGCGACTGTGCCAACTGCTTTGTATTCATATTTGCGTATTTTTCGTAATCTATCATCACAAATCCTTTTTAAAAAATTCAGCCAAATTGAGTTTGTCGAAATGATAGCACAAAATTTTTAAAAAAAGCAAACGAAATCAAATTTATTGTATTTGGTTAAAGTTAGCCCCCTAAATCGGGTCATAGTAAAACTCACCCATTCTCTAATATGTATGTAGCTAATTTATCAAATTCACTTGCCTTTTCTTCTAAATGATTAGCAATATTTCGAAGAGTCCTTGATAGTGCCATAGACAGTAAGGCATTTCTTCCTCTTTTATCATATTCTCTTAGAATACTATTCATTCTATTATATTCATAAGGACATTCATTTTCCATATAATTGATAGCTACTTTTACTGAATCATTATTTTTTATATTTATACCACCAAATACAAGCAATCCTCTACTAGGGAATTTATTATAACAATCTATAAAAGCATCAGTTATAAGTTCAAAATTCCTAAAAGAATCAGCTAATGAACTAGAAATAACTAATGTTAAAATTAAGAGTATCTTTTTCATTTAATATCCTTCAACTTGTAGTTCTTCATCGTTTTAGTCCCCTATAAAATCGGGTCGGTGTAAAACATAAACAATCCTGAATATTCATTTGTTTTGAAGTTTTAGTCCCCTATAAAATCGGGTCGGTGTAAAACAAGCAGTACAAGACGCAGCTGATAATGCATTAGTTTTAGTCCCCTATAAAATCGGGTCGGTGTAAAACCAAAAATCGTTGTCTTTGTTAACAGCTATGAGTTTTAGTCCCCTATAAAATCGGGTCGGTGTAAAACTAAAGTAGTGGATTTAATTCTAGGGGTAATGTTTTAGTCCCCTATAAAATCGGGTCGGTGTAAAACATAAACAATCCTGAATATTCATTTGTTTTGAAGTTTTAGTCCCCTATAAAATCGGGTCGGTGTAAAACAAGCAGTACAAGACGCAGCTGATAATGCATTAGTTTTAGTCCCCTATAAAATCGGGTCGGTGTAAAACCAAAAATCGTTGTCTTTGTTAACAGCTAGGAGTTTTAGTCCCCTATAAAATCGGGTCGGTGTAAAACTAGCTCCTACAGAAACTGAAGTCGAGACTTACGTTTTAGTCCCCTATAAAATCGGGTCGGTGTAAAACATTTACAAAGGCAAGTGCGGATTAAGTTAGGTGTTTTAGTCCCCTATAAAATCGGGTCGGTGTAAAACCAAAAGGTTTCTAAACTCGCCAGAAATGCGCGGTTTTAGTCCCCTATAAAATCGGGTCGGTGTAAAACATAAAATTTTTCATAGTATCTAATGATACAGGTTTTAGTCCCCTATAAAATCGGGTCGGTGTAAAACCCAAATGTAGACATAGAATCAACGGAAAAAGTTTTAGTCCCCTATAAAATCGGGTCGGTGTAAAACCCAAATGTAGACATAGAATCAACGGAAAAAGTTTTAGTCCCCTATAAAATCGGGTCGGTGTAAAACAGAGGTAATGTAGATATCACCAAAGAAGATAGTTTTAGTCCCCTATAAAATCGGGTCGGTGTAAAACTTGATAGATATTCACAGCCGCAGTCATCTAAGTTTTAGTCCCCTATAAAATCGGGTCGGTGTAAAACTTGATAGATATTCACAGCCGCAGTCATCTAAGTTTTAGTCCCCTATAAAATCGGGTCGGTGTAAAACTTATAGGAGGACCCATGAAATTAGACGATTTGTTTTAGTCCCCTATAAAATCGGGTCGGTGTAAAACTTTTCGCAAAGGAGGAGGGGAAATCTCCATAGGTTTTAGTCCCCTATAAAATCGGGTCGGTGTAAAACAATGCTAATGCAGAAACAGTAGAACTATTTGGGTTTTAGTCCCCTATAAAATCGGGTCGGTGTAAAACATCTTCTGAAAGAAATGGAAGAAAAGTAGGAGTTTTAGTCCCCTATAAAATCGGGTCGGTGTAAAACCTCCCTAGTGGCAAAACCACTAGGGAGTTTTGTTTTAGTCCCCTATAAAATCGGGTCGGTGTAAAACTGTTATTTAACGAAAAAATGACACCTGAGTTGGTTTTAGTCCCCTATAAAATCGGGTCGGTGTAAAACATACCTCGCGAAAATGCCGTTTTACAGGCGGGATTTTAGCAGTCCAAACCTTAAAATATTCTTAAATGGCTAGGATTTTGATGGTGGCGTGCGTTTTGGTGCGTAGTTTGCGGGGTTTGAGAACCTTAAAATTTGCTGAAATTTCGAAATTTTGCAAAAATGAGAAAGGTATTTTGGGGTAAAAATGGAGGATTTTTGGAGATTTTTTGGGCGAGATTCTGCGAATTGTAAGAAAAACGCAGAATCTAAATATGGATTGCCACGATTCTGCTTCGCAGAATCTCGCAATGACGGAAAATTAAGGCAGATTCTGCGAATTGTGCGAAGCGCAGAAAATCAAATTTTGCAGAATCTGTAATTTTTTCGTGTGAGATTCTGCGAATTGTAAGAAAAACGCAGAATCTAAATATGGATTGCCACGATTCTGCTTCGCAGAATCTTGCAATGACGGAAAATCACGCTATATTCTGCGAATTGTGCGAAAATCGCAGAATCTAATTGAGATATTTCGCTACGCTCAATATGACAATATTTTTTGGATTGCTTCGTTGCGTTCGCTATCGCTCACGCGCTTCGTAATGACGATTCGGGGCAGAATCTGCGATATTTTCGCCGTTTTTTGATTTAGATTCGCTTTCTTTCTCACAAAAAGGGCTTACGCCCCGCTCCCGCTCCCCGACTATTTAATTGTGTCCCCAAAAACAACCGCTTTTTCGCTTTTAGGGGAGTGCCCAGCTTTCGCTTCTAGCAAAAAAATCGGCGGTTGCACTACTGCAACCTTCAATCTGATTTTTTGCACCACGAAGCGGGCGAGATTAAGGGTGCTTCGCACGATAATTTTACAGATTCTGCGTTCGCAGAATCTACCCACCCCCTTAATCCCCCTCCGCAAGGGAGGGGGAAATAGAAATGCGAATCACTTCGCAAGGGAGGGGGAGAATTTTTGAGATTATTCGCTCGTTTCACTTGATCAGAATGACAAATTTCTGCGCTATATTCTGCGAATTGTGTGAAAAACGCAGAATCTACTCTAAAATCGCAGAATCTAATTGAGATATTTCGCTACGCTCAATATGACAAAAATATGGATTGCCACGATTTGACAAAGTCAAATCTCGCAATGGCGAAAAATTAAGGCAGATTCTGCGATTTATGAAAAATCTAATGGATTGCTTCGTTGCACTCGCTTCGCTTCGTGCGCCTCGCAATGACGAAAATATGGCGTAAATCTCGCAATGACAGAGTTTTTGCAATTCGCATTCAATTAGATTTGCCTAGCAATGGCAAAATCTTTGTGGATTCGTGTCAAATCACACTAAAACAATGACAAAAAGCGCAAATTTTCTAATAATCCTTTACAGTGATATAACACGCCGTCATAAAGCCCAAAAAAGTAATCCCTATGATACAAGCTACTACGATTTCCATTTCACAACCTCCCTATTTCTTTGATTGTTTTGTTTATCTTTCGCGCAAGCAAAACGACAATTACGATAGATAGCAAAGCGACACCAACACAAAGATAAAACAAAACGCCACTGACACTATCATACTGCACGGCGACAAACGCCACAACAGCTATCAATATGCTCACAAAATAATTCTGCCAACGCCTAAGTTCGCTTAATTTTTCTTTTTTCTCATCTATTTGTGGCATTTTGTATTCCTTTTTGATTTGTAAGGCGAAATTATAACATAAATTTTGTGGAGTTTGATAGATTTTTGTCGTTTTGGATTGCTTCGGCGATTCGTTGAATCGCCTCGCAATGACGAAAATGTGGGGCAAATCTCACAATGACGAAAACAAAACGCAGAATCTAATATGGATTGCCACGAAAATTCGCTACGCTCATTTTCTCGCAATGACGGAAACAAAATGCAGAATCTAAATATGGATTGCCACGATTCTGCTTCGCAGAATCTCGCAATGACGGAATGGGGTAGATTCTGCGAATTGTAAGAAAAATGCAGAATCTACTCTAAATTCGCAGAATCTAATGCAAAAATTACCCACCCCCTTAATCCCCCTCCGCAAGGGAGGGGGAAATAGAAATGCGAATCACTCCGCAAGGGAGGGGGAAAACGCAGAATCTTGCAAATAATAAATCTTTGTGCTTGTGCGTGTGCTTTTGCCGATATTTGTTAGCAGGGGGCAAAATGGCAACAATAAATTTTGACGAAGCCTTTAAGAGCGTGATTATCGCAAATGATGCGAAGTTACATTTAAAGCAAAATCATTTGCATATCACCCAAAACGACAATGAGGCAAATCTCTACCTAAAAGATTTAGCTTTTATAATCCTTGAATCTCCGCGAATTACGCTTACTTCGGCACTTTTAAGAGCGATGGCAGATTGCAAAATCGTGCTTTTATCTTGTGATGAATCCCATTTGCCAAATGGTATTTTTATGCCATTTTTAGCGCATTTCCAAGCCTCTCAAATCGCAAAAGAGCAAATCGCGGTAAAAGAGCAGACAAAGGCGATTTTGTGGCAAAAGATTATCCAAAACAAAATCCGCAATCAAGCCTTTGTCTTATCGCGCGCAGGGCATACAAGTCAAAGCAATGAGTTGATAGATATGGCAAAGCAAGTGCGCCTAAATGATAGCGCGTTCGCAGAATCTCGCGCCGCCGCGCTATATTTTAAGACACTTTTTGGCATTGATTTTAGTCGCAATGATTTGTGCTTCACAAATTCCGCGCTCAATTACGGCTATGCGATTGTCCGTGCGGCAATCGTGCGTGCGGTTTGCATAAGTGGGCTTTTAGCGTGGTTTGGGATAAGACACGCAAATGTGTTCAATCAATTCAACCTTTGCGATGACATTATCGAGCCATTTCGCGCATTTGTGGATATGAGAGTGCTATCGTTGCAAAGTGATAGTGAGTTTTTAGGCAAGGCGCATAAACACGCACTCATTGAGAATCTCCAAAGTGAAGTGCAACTCAATGATAAAAAATTGCCTCTCATTCGCGCGGTAAATCACTTCGTGCAGAGTTTTAGAAGTGCGTTGCTTGATGGTGGGGAGCTCGCAAATGTTGGCTTTGCGTGATGATAAGTTTATGCGTGTGTTGCTGATGTTTGACATTCCCACAAAGAGCAAAAAAGAGCAGAAATACGCCACAAGATTCCGTAATGAGCTGATAAAACAGGGCTTTTTTATGATGCAATTTAGCGTGTATATGCGAATCTGTAAAGGTGTGAGTGCGGCAAAAAGCGCGGTGGAGCGGGTGCGTGGGATACTGCCACCGCTTGGCAATGTCCGCACACTTATCATCACTGAAAAGCAGTTTGATAATATGCAGATTTTGCTTGGCTCTGCGGGGTTTAATGAGAAAATGAATGATGATAAAAATCTCGTGCTTTTTGCCTTTGATGAAAAAATCGGGGATTATAGATATTTGAGTGAGCCAACGCGGGATATCGCAGAATCTAGCGTAGATTCTGCGATAGAGGCGCAATTAGCGCAAATACCAAGTAAGCCGATGCCTAAATCTAAAAAGCCCGTAGAGCAAAGGTTGTTTGAGTTTTAGAATTGTGCGATTTGGATACTTCGCGCTTATCGCGCTCAGTATGACGAAGTTTTTATTTTTTTGATTTGGATTGCTTCGTTGCGTTCGCTATCGCTCACGCACCTCGCAATGACGACAATGTAGCGCGAATCTTGCAATGATAAACACATTATAACCCATTCCAATCATCATCGTCATTTTGTGAATCTGAATGGCGCGAATCGCGTGTGAAATTTTTATGGTGCGCATTTTGATTAGCGTGATTTGGATTAGATTCGCGTGGTTTGGGGTGTGGATTTTGCGAATTATTGCTTTGCGACAAATCTTGCTTTTTGCTTACTTTGCGTAAATCATTTATGCGCGAATCTAACTCAAAATCCGTTTTTGCCAAAAGTTTTTTATATGCCTCTATGCACTCGCGCTGTAAAGATTCGCTAATACCATCTAATTTGATTTGCGTATCGCCATAGCCGTAGAATTTCGCCCCGCCAAATTTATAATATTCGCCTTTGTCGCTATCAAGCGAAGTCAAGCAGAGCAAGACTAATCCTAACTCTGCTTTGGTTAGATTGAAATAGCGCAATTTGCCGACAAACTCCGTGCCTGCGCCTAGTGGGGAGATGGTAGATATGACATCTTGATTTTTGATTTTGTCAGTATTTGATGGGGTGATATGCCCTAATGGGGCATAAAATCTAAAACCGTTATTTTTTAGGAATTTTGGTAGTTTTTTATTTTCTTTTTTTGTCGTTTCTATCGGATTTAGCATTATGTAGCTTATGTGTTGTTTATCAGTCATCCTACAAACTTTATTAGCGATAAAATGCGAAAAGCTAATGCGCGATTTTAGCGAGAAATTTTTATTGTTTTTTGCGATAATCGCCCCAAAGATTCGCTCGGTCATATCTAATCTAGTTTCTTTGCCTTTGTCAAAATTATGTCTAGTATGCTTTGTAACTTTGCCATTTTTATCTATATATTCTTCGGGCGCATTTGTTTGAAATTTGCCAAAGCTAAGCACTTGTGAAATAGTGCGAATCACGCCACGCACACTAGAACCGCTTAGGGCGTATTTATCGCCGATTTTAAAAAACGCTTTTGTGGTTTTGTTGTCGGCATTTTTGCCCTCAAATCCGCCTGCAAAAATATCGCTTTTTGCGATGATTGTAAGCTCTAAAATCCCGCTTTGAGAATCGCTAAATGGCTTTTCAAAGCTGATTTTATCATCTGCGACTTCGCCAAACTCTTGCGGATAAAATACGGTCTCATTTGGTTCTATGAATTTGTATGGCGACTCTTTGCTATTTTGATTGCCTTTTGGCTTTGCGTTATAATTGTTTTTATTTTGCTGATTACCGCCGCGATTGTTATGATTGCCGTAATTTCTATGAAAATTTCTACCCATTTTCGCCCCCTTTTGTAGAATCTATATTTTTCTCAAATCCTGCAAATACGCTAAATTTGTGTGTCAAAACAGGCATATTTTCACACACTTCATCGCACACTTCCTCCCAAATCTGCGCAATTCTTGCTACCTTGCCATTTATGGCTATGAAATTCTCAAAATCTATGTGCGGATAGTCATTTAGGCAAAATCGCTTAAATAAAAAGCCGTTGTTTATGTGGCGAATGCAAATGCACTCATTTGTCCCCACGCAAAATAGCCCAGCCTCTACGATAAAATTTCGCTCATTGCAAAGCAAATCAAAGTTAGGCAAAATTTGTGGCGAATCTATCAAACACTCTTTAATCTCTTTATCGCTCATTAAAATATAGCCCTCAAATTTGTTATTTTCGCTTTGCAACGCGCCAAATTGCGCTTTTAGTTCATCAAAATTTTTCATATTCTTTCTCCATTTTTTTCTAAATCTCCGCTAAAAAATCCGTGTCCTTTGCTACTTGCCGCTCCAAGTGGCAAAAGGCTAGTGCAAATGTCTTTTAGGGCGCATTCAAATGATTTTATCGCTTTGTCAAAAAAATCATTTTGATTCAAATCTTGAAAATCCGCGCTATTTGTCGCATTTGCCACAAAAATATCTAATTTAAATGCGGGGCTTGTATTTGCCTTTTCTTGAAACAACGCCCCATCAATCGTCCCACCTGTGAATCTATCTATGCTATTGTGTGCAAAAAGGTGCGAATCTTTTTTAGCGTCAAAATCCAAATAAATGTCGTTTATTAGGATTTTGCCCTTTGTGGCTTGGGATTTGGTGGATTTGTCGCTAGATTCTGCACTGCCAAAAAGTGTGGCGTGGATTTGTTTAGCTTCGGAATCTTTCAAATTATCGCTAGATTCTGCGCTGATGAAATTCTTTGAAACTTCGTTAATATAAAAGCGCGTTCTTTGCGCAATCGCGCCTTTTATGCTGCTAGCGGGGATTAGCAGTTTGCGCTCACTTAAATCGCCTTTGTCATAATCGATAATTTTTTCGCTCACACCGATACTATCAGCATCTTTGTCGCCAAATCCAGCACCAAATAAAAATACGCTCTCAGGTTTGAGATTTAGCGTATAATGAGTGAATCTATCGCTTTTTTGCAATAAATTAGGCGTGAAATGTTTGCTTAGAGTTTCATTTAGCGAAGCGGATTTGCTAAATGGCGTTCGCAAAATCTCATAAGTGATTTTGTGTGCTTTGATTTTGCCAAAGCCCTTTGTGCTACCTGCACCAAAGCGGATATTTGGCGAATAAAAAAGGTTTAAAATCTTACAAAACACTTCTTTATCACCCTCACTTTGACAATCCATAGAAACAGCACATTTAAACCTTGTGCCTTTGAAAATGACTTCTTCATCAAACTTTGCGCCATCTTTGCAAGAACCATTATAATCTATTGCGTTGTGTTGCCTTTGTGGCAAAGACAAAAAGTGTCGCAAAAATGGCGAATCTTTAAGTTTGCTAAATGGGATTAGATTTTCTTTGACTTCCATTTTTTCGTCCAAAAGCAAAGCATTTGAAAAAATAAGCCGTGAATTTTGATTATCATCTTTCTTTGCACAGCCAAAGAGCGAATCTACATTAAAAATCCCTTTTGCATTTGCGCGAATCACGCCACAAATGCTAGTGCCCAAAATAATAGGCAGTCCATTAAAATCTCGCTGAATAGGGCTATCATAAAGCATATCAAAATCCCCACTGCCAAAGTGAAGCGCGGAATCTGCCTCCAAAATGATATGTGCTAAAATTGTCTCTTTACTCATTTGTCGCCCCCTTTATTTTGCGCTAATTCTGCAGTTTGTGCTTTATTGTTTGCTTTTGGCATACGCGTAGCAAGCAAAGCAATGGCATCTTTGTCGTGCTTACTTACAAAATTTTCTAACACCTCTCGCCCCTCACTCCATTTTTCTTTTAATCGCTCTTCGTTTATGTATTCTTTGATATGTTCTGCTAATTTATCTTCATCTACCATTTGGGCAAAAGTGCGAATCGCACCCCATTGTGTGTTTGTAAGATTATCGCTAAATGTATCTTTGTTATCTGCAATAAATTTATCTACGGCGTTTGCGTTCTCAATTTCGTGTGTTTGTAAGTCTCGCAAATCGCTTAAATATGCGATTAAATCGCTATCTTTTTGCAAATCTTGCGTAGCAAAATCACTAACAAAATCGATTTTGCCATCTTGCAACACAAATGATTTTGCGCCCTGCCCGTGCATTAAAAAGCTAGGATTCACTAGCATTTCGCCATAACCCTCGCTTAAAAATCCCCCTGCGAAAAATCTACCATTTTTTAGCCTCTCTTTATCGCTCTCACTTAGATTTGTAAGCGCAATAACGCTACCTTGCGAAATGCTTAGCCTTGCGCTATCTTTTGCTTTGCGCTTTTGATTGTAGGGCGTGTGGATTTGGGTTTGCAAATGTGTTTTGTGCCACATAATTTGTGCGGATTCTAACCCTAAATTTTGCGCATTTAGACTAAAAGTAGGCATTGCAGTATCGCTATCAAAAAGAGCCAAAGGGGAGGCGACATAGAGAAAAACCTCATTTAAATCGCTATGCGAATCTGTGGGAATCTCGCTAAAATCCTCCATAACTTCGATTTTTACCTCGCCATATTCGGCGTTTTTAGATTTGCCAATAAAGTGCAATCCTTGCAAAATCTGTGTGATTTTATCGATTGTCTTTTTTTCTACGCTACTATCAAATCTCACGCAAAAGCCAAACTCCGCGCCTTTTGTGATGGCTTCATAGCCAAACATTGAATTATTTTTGTCATTATCCTTTGCGTGGAGATTTACTTTTTGCGTGTAGTTTGTCGCTAAATCCGCGCTTTGTAAATCCGCATTTATGTAGCCAACGCGAATTTGTTTTAGTTGCTTTTCTTGCAACGCTTCACTGCCTAAATCACAAAATAGCGCGTTATAAACTTCGCTAGAATTTTTTTGCGTAGTTTTTTGCATTGCTTCTTTTGGGCAAAAAAAGCAAAGTGGGGTTTTGTATGCGATTTTGCCATTGATAAATGGCTTTGCCTCGCCAAATCGCACTGCACCGCTATGAAAAATATCAAAAGGCTTTGCAAACTCATCATAATGCTTTGCTACGATGCCCAAAAACACAGCACCGCTGATACAATCTCTACTTTGATTTTTGCCCTGCGTATTCGCGCTCTTTTGTAAAACAATGTCGCTTAAAAGTGTGAGTTTAAAAAATCTTTGTGCCATTTTATCCCCTTTAATGCGTAGAATCCGCGCTAGGATTTGCGCTTACAATCTCTAGCCGTCCTAATCCCCTATTGCGATTTAGTCCCATTGATTTTAGGGAGCGTAGTAGATTTTGTATAGATTCTACATAGTTTGATGGGATATTGTGGATTGCTCCATAAAGGCTTATAGGCTTTACTACTTCGATTTCGCGTAATGTGCCTTCTTTTGCACTGCCGAACTTCTCATCAATCGCAGTGGAGGCGATTTTGGCATATAAAAAATATGTTAGATTTTGTGCTTTTAGCTCTTTTTTGGTGGATTGACTTAAAATCGCATTGCTAAAATGACAAGCCCCAGCGTTTGGTGCGCGATTTTTTTGCACTTCCTCACCAAAGCAAGATTCTACAAAATCGCTTGAAAAATGCTCTTTGTTTGCAACTGCAACCTCCCTTAAAACACCTTTTAGGCTTTTAGCAGGGACAAAGGGGAATCCATCACCATCTTTTATCACGCTATTGTCAAATCGCACCCCGCCACTAAGCCCACTGCTTAAATGCCAAAAATCTAAAAATGTGATTTTGTAGTGGATAATTTTACTCATTTTGCTCCCCCTTGTGTGCTTTGCGTGTTTGAAATAATGCTAATAATGTCAAAAATTGGCGTTTTTTCTGTTCCGTCTTTTTGCACTATGAGATTTTCTATGCGCAAATCTTTATGCAGGGCTTGAAATTTTGCTAGATTTTGCTCCCCAAAATCTGCGTAGATTTTAGCGATTTGTTGCAGTTCGTTGTTAGCTAAATTGCGATTAGATTCTAATATGCGTAACCATTGCCTTAAACGCGTAATAGGCGAATCTTTTTCCCTAAAAGTTGCGACTAAATTTAGCAGATTTTCTATTGTTGGAGTAGAGTCGTTGATTTGTCGCAAAAAATACGCACCAAAATCTAAACGCACAGGCTTAGAATCAATTTGATTTGCACCCAAAGTTAGCTCATTTTCGACAAATGCGCTAAAACTTCGCACCGCAGAGCTTTGGATATTGTGAAACAAAAGCGATGATGGCGGATTTTTGGCATTTATGGCTTTTGAATCGCTTTTAGCACGAGCGCACAAATCTTTGGCAAGTTTTAGCGCGTAGTGGATAGGATATTTGTGGTTAAAAAATGCGATTCCTGCACAGGCTGTTAGATTTGTGGCGTTTGGGATATATTTTGCAAGATTTTTTGCAAGTTCGTTTGTGAGATTTTCAAAATGCGCTAAAAAGTTTTTTGCAAAATCTAGCGCAATATCCGCATTGCAAACCACCACCAAATCATCGCCACCGCAAATCACTTCGCGGATTTTGAAGTTATCGTTGTTGGCTAGATTTTGTTTTGTGGATTCACAGGCTTTTTTAAACGCATTTTTTGTGGCAGAATCTAGCTTATGTGAAAAATCTTTCATTTCATCTTTGTCTAAATTTCGCACGATTGCGCCTAGTGCGTTGCCATCGGCATAAAGCAGAGCGATTTTGTTTTTGGCATTTTTTAGTTGGGCTAGTTCGTTTATAGAATTTGGGTGTTTGTTGTTGAATGTTTCAAAACTTTGTAGTTTTTGAAGTGTGGATTTATCGCTATCACTGCTTACAAGTGGCAAAGCGGTTTTTGGATTGTGCTTTAAAATGCAGTGCGAAAAATCAAGCGGAAATGTGATTTTATTTCGTGCGATTTTTAGGCGCGATTCTAGCGTGGCATTTGCGCTTTTATAATCGCTGTCATATTTTACTACCGCTTGGGCGATTTGAAGCCCATAGGATTGTTTTGCGATTAGTTTTGGCAAATATTTGATGACATTTTGCAAATCTGCTTCATTATCAAAAATCGCACGAAAATTCCCTGCATTTGATAAAATCACTTCAGGGTTTTTGGATAGATTTACTCCATTTTTTTGCAAAAAATTTTGTAAATTCTGCTCTAAATCATCAATTTTATTTTTTATTAACTCACTTGCCCCGATAATCTCACGCAATGCGTTTGTGCGAAAGATAAAATCCTGCAACCCAATCGCGCTAAATCCATAAAGATATTCACCCATCTTTGCTCCTTATGCAGTTTAAACTCAATCTACGCCTAATATGATTTTCTTATGATTATATCAAAAAATACAAATTTAAGACTTGAATTTATTAGAGTTTAAGTTCTTATACCATTTTTAGATTCTGCGTTTTGCAAAGATTCTGCGAAAAATGCGCTTTATTTTATTTCTTATGCGATTTAGCAATAATGTCTTTTTGTGCTTTTCTATGATTTTCCCCTCCAAACTCTCCAAAAACTCCCTTGCAAACGGAGTTTTTAGCATATACAAAAACCAAATTTCACTTTTTGGCACACTAGCATCATTCCAAGGTTTTTTCTCTCCGACAAAATGCAGTTGAATAGGGCGAAGTCGCGCAGAATCTAACTCTTTTTGCGAATAAATTTCTGGCACTAACTTTTCCCAATTATCCCCATAAACTTCCCAATTCGCGTGGCAAACGATATGCGCTGGGGAAAGCGTGGCGATGCGCGGATAGCAGATGATATTTAGCACATCCTGCTCTGCTAAAACTAACTTTTTGGCGTTTTCTTTTAGATAATTTACCAACTTTGCCTCGATATCATCCGCCCTCCACGCCTTTAAGTTCGCTATCAAATATCCGCCGCCAACGCCATTTTTAACCGCTAAAAATTCCTCATCACTAAAATTTCTATACCCCTTTTTCCAACCATCAAGCGGGTAAATCGCATTTGGATTATTCGCCTTAACTCCCGCGAGATAATCATCGCCCTTAAACGCTAAAAAACTCTCGCTTACATCGCCCAAAAATACCACATCCACATCGCTTATTATAATTTTCTCAAACTCAAAATGCGAAGTTAGCAAAAGTTTATAAAAAAACTCTTTTGCAAAATGCGCTTGCAATCCTAACTTCCCCCACTCATCGCAGAATCTACCATCCATATCGATAAATTCAAGCGAGGCAAACCCGCCAAACTCCGCAATGGTATCTTTCAACATCTGCTGATTTCGCGCTGATAAATCATTATGCAAAACAAATAGGCAGTAAAAAAGCGGGATTTTTGCGGGAGATTCTGCGAATTTTTGGTAAGATTCTGCGTTTTTCGCAGAATCCGCAGAATCTGTGGCATTCGCAGAATCTAAATTTTTCGCAGAATCTAGTGCGAAATCAAATGCAGATTCTGCGATTTTTGTAGAATCTGGCGCAATTTTTGAAGTAGATTCTGCGTTTATCGCAGAATCTCTATTCTGCCCCCCCCCTATTTAGCATTTCTTGCAAACTACCATCCACCTCTCTTTTTGCGTTTTCTAAAAGCGAGTAAAATGCCACACCCGCCGGGATTACATAATTTTTATCAAAGCAAAATGCTATTGGAATTTCTATCATTTTTCACTCCCTGCCACGCGTAATTTTCACGCCTAAATTTGATAATTTTGCTTCGATATTTTCATATCCTCTATCCAAATGATAGATTCTGTGAATCTTTGTTTTGCCCTGTGAGACGAGTGCGGCAAGGATTAGCGCGGAGCTTGCACGCAAATCTGTCGCCATCACATCTGCGCCTTTTAGCTCTGTGGGGGCGCTGATTTTGGCGATATTGCCCATCAGCGCGATATTTGCGCCAAGTCTATGCAATTCATTTATGTGCATAAAGCGATTTTCAAAAAGTCGCTCTTCGATAATGCTAACGCCCTCACATTGCGTAGCTAACGCCATAAACTGCGCTTGCATATCGGTGGGGAAGCCCGGATATTCGCTTGTGCTAATCTCAAAGGCGTTGCGTTTGGCGGCGGGTTTTATGGTGAGATTCGCGCTTTTTGATTCGTGCGAATCGCCACTAGATTCGCTAGATTCATCGATTTCAAACCCAATTTCGCGCAGTTTATTTAGCACCGCCTCCAAATGCTTTGGCAGGACACTTTGCACTTCAATTTGCGCATTTGTAATCGCTCCCGCACATAGATAAGTCCCCGCTTCGATTCTATCGGGGATTATGCAAATTTCTTGCATTTTTAGCAGTTCGCCATCTGTGCCTGTGATGTAAATCTCATCGCTCCCCGCACCGCTGATTTCTACGCCACTTTGCGCCAAAACTTCGCATAGTTGAATGACTTCGGGTTCTTTGGCGGGATTTAGGATTGTCGTTTTGCCACGCGCTAGGGCTGCTGCCATTAGGACATTTTCCGTGCCTGTAACGGTGATTTTATCAAAGATGATTTGCGCACCTTTTAGCCCATTTGGCGCGGTTGCGGTAATGTAGCCATTTGCTATGCTGATTTCTGCGCCCATTTTTTGCATCGCCTTTATGTGTAAATCCACAGGACGCGCCCCAATCGCACACCCCCCTGGCAAACTCACCTGACATTTGCCAAAGCGCGACAAAAGCGGTCCTAGCAGTAAAATTGACGCGCGCATTTTTCGCACCATATCATAGATGACTTTCAAATTACTTATATTTTTTGTGTTTATTGTGGCTTCATTTGGGCTAGATTCAAGCGATTCTGCGCCTAACATTGTCAAAATTTTTATTAGCGTTTTTATGTCCGTTACGCTAGGTAGATTGCGCAATTTCACATCATTTTTTGCCAAAATACTTGCGGCAATCAAAGGCAGTGCGGCATTTTTCGCACCGCTAATTTTCACAGCCCCACTTAATTTTTTAACGCATTCAATTTCTAAAAAATCCATTCTTTACCCCTTTTTTTGATTTGCCTTGCGGTATTTGAGACTAATGCCGATGCTATGCTCTATCTCTTTTTTAATGCTTGGATTTTTACTCGCCAAGTCGTCCCTAAACTGCGCTGCTTGCTCCATACTCATATATTCTAACATCGTAATGCTTTGAATTAGCGCAAGCCACGCATTTAAATTCTCCGCCCCCTTGTAATTTCTATAAAAATTCGCATAAAACTCTTTCATTACGCCATCCATAATCGCCTTATCCGCCTTGCTGTGTTGCACTTGTTCGATTAGAAAATCAAGCGTGGTTAGGGGCTTTTTTGACTCTTTTGGCGAATTGCTAAAAAATCCACTTGCAAGTAAAATGACAAATACGACAAGTAGCCCCACAAGCGCGATTGCGTAAAATAAAATGAAATATAATGGCGGATACACTTATCTTTTTGCCTTGCTTTTGGGATTATTGCGATTCGTGCTTTTAGGGCGCGAATCTTTGCGATTCGTGCTTGAATCTTTTGTGCGATTCGCAGAATCTGTTTTGTTAAATTTTGCGATTTTTTGGCTAGATTCTGCGTTTTTCGTTTGATTCGCAGAATCTAGCGCAGATTTTCTCGTCATTGCGAGATTCTGCGAAGCAGAATCGTGGCAATCCACGATATTATTTTTTTGGATTGCTTCGGCACTTCGTGCCTCGCAATGACGAAGTGAAGTAGATTCTGCGTTTTTCGCGCGATTCGCACAACGATTGCTTCGTTCAAAAAGCTCATTATTTGCGCGGACAAAGCCCTCCACACTTCCGCAATCATAGCGAATCCCCTTAAATTTATATGCCAAAACGCGCGAAATCTGCGCTTGTTTATTTAGCGCGTCAGTGATTTGAATCTCGCCTTTTTTGTCCGCCTTTGTGTAGCGCAAAATCGAAAAAATATCGGGCGTCAAAATATATCGCCCAATCACTGCCAAATTGCTCGGCGCGTCCTTTGGCTCGGGCTTTTCTACCATTGATTTTATTTCAAAAATCCCACTCTCAATCTCCACGCCATCAATCACGCCATATTTGTTTAGCTCATCTTTTGGGACTTCTTGTATTGCCACAATCGCGCAGCGATATTTTGCATAAAGCTCCGCCATTTGCGATAAAACGCCATCTCCGTTTTCATTTATACACAAATCATCTGCCAAAATCACGCCAAATGCCTCAGCCCCGATTAAACTCTCCCCTGTGAGTATCGCATCGCCTAGCCCCTTCATAGCCTTTTGTCGCGTGTAAGTAAAGGTGCAACGCGCAATAATGTCATTTATTTCCTCCAAAAAATGCTCTTTTTTGGCGTCTTTTAGTTGCGCTTCTAGCTCGTAACTTGCGTCAAAATGGTCTTCAATGGCGCGTTTGCCACGCCCCGTTACGATTGCCATCGTATCGCATTTTGCATTCAACGCTTCTTCGATTCCATATTGAATGAGAGGCTTTGCATTCACAGGGAGCATTTCCTTTGGTATCGCCTTTGTAGCGGGTAGAAACCGCGTCCCATAACCCGCTGCGGGAAATAAACATTTTTTAATCATCTGTTTGTCCTTTCGTGTTTGAGATTAGATTCGCACGAATCATTTGCGATTCGTGGATTGCTTCGTTGTGGCTTCGCCACGCCTCGCAATGACGATAAGCACTTCATACCAATCCTATCTTTGAAGCGCGATAAAAATTATACGCCACGCGCCCACTTCGCGCACCTTTTTGCGTAGCGTAAGCAAGAGCTTTTTTGCGCACCTCATCGCTAAAATCGCCTTCAAAATATAACGCCACAATTTGCAAATATTCATCGATTGTGGATTTGTAAAATGGGATACTTAAACCAAATCTATCGCTAAGGCTGATTTTTTCCTCTACGGCGTCTTGAAAATGGATTTCGCCGTTTATAAAATGCGCTCCATCATTTTCGCTCTGCATTTCGCTAATCAAATGTTTGCGATTTGAAGTGGCGTAAAGCAAAACATTGCTCGGCACTTTTTCGATAGAGCCTTCAAGGACGACTTTTAACGCCTTGTAGCTCATATCATCTGCCTCAAAGCTCAAATCATCGCAAAACAAAATAAATTTATAGGGCTTATCGCGAATCTTATCAATTAGCATTGGCATAATGTCAATATCGCTCATCGCAATTTGAATGACTTTTAATTCGCCCATAAATTTTGTAAAAATTGCGCGAACCAAAGTGCTTTTTCCGCAACCACGCGCACCATAAAGTAGCGCATTCATTCCGCCACGCCCATTGATGAAGCTTTGCGTATTTTTTAAAAGCGAATCTTTTTGCTCATCAATGCCGACTAATTTTTCTAAATCAAATGCGTTAAAATCCTTGACTTCGTGTAAATATTCGCCCCTCCAAATAAAGGCATTGCTTGTTTCAAAGTCTAATTTTTCAATCATTATTCTTTGCCTTTTTTATGAGTTTTATTTGCAGAATCTAGCGCAGATTCTACGTTTTTTGGGCGTGATTTTGTAGATTCTGCGTTTTTTATATTGTTATTTCGAGTCTCTTTTTTGTTATTTTTTCGAGTCTCTTTTTTGTCATTTTGAGCCGTAGGCGAAAAATCTCTTTTATTTTTTTGAGATTCTTCGCTTCGCTCAGAATGACAATGTGGCAAATCGCTTCGCTCAGAATGACAAATAAAGGCAAATTCGTCGCTTTGTTTAGGGCATTTATTAAATTTTAGTCCATTTTTATCCACGCTAACTTTTATATGAGAATCCTTTGTAAATCGCTCAAAGATTATCATTTCGCTTAATGGGATTTTGATTTCTCTATCTATAATTCGCTCAATCTCCCGCGCTCCTAGCGTCCTGTCAAAGTCCAAATTTAGCAAATAATCCACCGCCTTTGAATCTAGCGCGATTTGCACATCTTTTAGTTGCAGATTCAAATCAGCGATTTGTTTTGCGACAATCTGCCTTAAATGCGACATTTCAAGCGCATTAAACTTCACCACACAATCCAAGCGATTGCGAAACTCAGGCGAAAAAATCTCTTTTAACGCGCTATCTTTGGCACTTGAATCCTTTGTAAATCCAAGCGTAGGCATTTCGCCTTGCCCCACATTTGAAGTCATAATGATTATGACATTTTTAAAATCCGCCTTATTGCCACTATTATCCGTCAATGTCGCGCTATCAAAAATCTGCAAAAGTAGATTATAAATGCTACTATGTGCCTTTTCAATTTCATCAAGTAGCAAAACGCAATGCGAATCCTTGCGAATCGCCTCCACAAGCAAACCGCCCTCTTCAAAGCCCACATATCCCGCAGGTGCGCCCACAAGGCGTGAAACCGAATGCGCCTCACTGTATTCGCTCATATCAAAGCGTTTGAGATTGATATTTAGATTTTTGGCAAGTTCTTTTGCAAGTTCGCTTTTGCCCACGCCTGTGGGTCCTGTAAATAAAAACACGCCGATTGGTTTATTTGGATTGCCAAGCCCAGCTTTGTTTTTAAGCAAGGATTTATAAAGTGATTCGATTGCCAAATTTTGCCCGTAGATTCGCGCTTTTAGCTTTGCGCAGAGATTTTTTAGCAAAATTTTATCATCTACGCTTTTATCAAGTGGGAGCTTTAAAATCCGCGCCACTAGGGATTCAATGTCGCTTTGCTCTATTTTATTTTTTCGTGCGATTTTGTAATGCGCCCCCGCTTCATCAAGCAAATCAATCGCGCTATCTGGCAAAAATCTATCGTTGATATATTTTGCGGAGAGATTTACACAGGATTTTAACGCGCTTGTGGCGTAGCTCACGCCGTGAAATTTCTCATAAAATGGCGCAAGTTGCGTTAAAATTTTAAGCGAATCTTCAATGCTAGGCTCATTTATATCAACCTTTGCAAATCGGCGCGATAACGCCTTGTCTTTGTTGAAATGATTGCGAAATTCGCTAAAAGTAGTCGCACCAATGCAACGAAACGCACCATTTGAAAGGGCTGGTTTTAGCAAGTTTGATACATCTAAACTCCCGCCACTTGTGCTTCCAGCCCCTACAATCGTGTGAATCTCATCGATAAACATTATGGCATTTTTGATTTCTGCAAAGCTATTTATCACCTCTTTTAGCCGTTTTTCAAAATCGCCTCTATATTTTGTCCCTGCGATAAGTGCGCCCAAATCAAGCGCGAAAATTTTGCAATCTTTTAGCTCATCGATTATTTCATTTTTAGCGATTTTTAGTGCCAAACCCTCCGCAATCGCCGTTTTGCCCACGCCTGATTCGCCTACCAAAATGGGATTATTTTTTTTGCGCCTACACAAAATCTCACACACGCGCTCAATTTCGCGCTCCCGCCCTATCACAGGGTCGATTTTCCCATCTTTTGCCAAAGCGACAAGTTCCTTTGTGTAAGTGGCAAGGGCGGGAGATTCAGTGGATTCGGGGGCGGATTTTGTTTGCGTATTTTTGTCAATCACCTGCTCCAAAATATCTAACTTTGTGATATTTTGCGCTTTTAGTAGCATCGTGGAATAAGCGCGTTCATCGCTTGTAAGGGCTATAAGCAAGTCAAAAATATCCATATAACGCTTTTTTTTGTTGTCCGCCAAATTTATCATAATGCCAAAAACATTCTCTAACGCGGTGGTGTAGATAGGATTGCGCACTGATTCGCCTGAATCCAAATAATTTTTCAAATAATTTAGCGTTAAAAGCTTTAATTCATCGGTATTTGCGCCCACATTTGCCAAAAATCGCTCCCCGTCATCGTTGTTTAGCAATGCCAAAAAAATGTGTTCGGTTGTCAAAATATCGTGGTGCAAAATTCCAGCCGTTTTTAGCGCGTCCTCCATAATGGCATTTAGATTTTTGTCTAACATCATTTTATGTCCTTAAAAGCGATAGTTTCTGCGATTTTGCGCTAGATTCTGCGAATCGCAGAATCTGATTTGTTTTATTTTGTGCGAATCGCAGAATCTATATTTTATCATTTTGCAAAATCTCTTTTTTGTCATTTTGAGCGAAGTGAAAAATCTCATTTCACTCGTCCTCAACTACGATTCGCAAGGGGTATCCCGCCTCTTTTGATTTGATTCGTGCGATTTTTGCCTTTGTGTGCGCAATATCATAGGGATAAATGCCACAAATGCCACTGCCCTCGTTGTGAATCTTTAACATTATGCTTTCTGCCTCGCTTTGATTTTTCCTAAAAACTTCACACAAAATCATCACCACAAATTCCATCGCCGTGTAATCGTCATTTAGCATTATAACCTTTGACATTTTAGGCAGCGGGACTTCCACGCTTATGGCGACTTCCTCTTTGATTTTTTCCATAATTTGCTCTTTGTTTAGAAATTAAAATCGTAATTTTAGCATAAGTTTTGGCGTGATTCACAAAATAGAATTTACGATAAATTATTGTATAATGCGCCCTAATTTTTTATGCACTCAAATTTTATGCAAAGGTTACGGCGTTTATGAAGCTAATTTTTAATTTTTTCTCGCGTTTTATGCCCTATATCAAGGGACATTACAAGTATTTTGCAATAGCGATTTTAGGCTCTCTTATGACAGCAGGGGCGACTGCGGGAGTGGCGTATTTTATAAATCCACTTTTAGGCACACTAAATGGTAAAGTGCCAAATCTTCCGCTAATTAGCTTTGAATCAATGCAAAATAATCAAAATCTTGCACTTGTGATGGCAAGTATCATTGTATTTTTGTATCTAATGAAATCAGGCGGTATGTATATTCAAGGCTATTTTATGACTTATATCGGGGGCAATATCGTCCGCAAGATTCAAGATAGAATGCTTCGCCGTGTGCTATCTTTTGAGCTAGGATATTTCAATAAAATGCGCACTGGAGAGCTAATCTCGCGCACACTTAGCGATGTGGGGGCGATTCGCACCGCTGTTAGCAACTATATCCCTGAATTTGTGCGTGAAGTTATCACAATCATAGGACTTGCCGCTGTTGTGATTTATCAAAATCCAAAATTGGCATTCTTTGGATTAGTCGTAATGCCTATGGCTGTAATCCCGCTAAAAATGATTTTTCGCAAAATCAAAAAATATCTCCACACTTCAATGCAAAAAGGCGCGGATATTAGCGCGAAAATCGTAGAAATTTTTAATAATGTAGAGATTATCAAAGCAAGCAATGGCGAAAAAATGGAAGCAGACATTTTTGAAGCAAAAAATTTGGAGCTTTTCAAAATCGGTATGAAATCTACCAAATACGGACAGCTTACCACGCCACTAATGGAAGTGCTTGGCTCTATTGCCTTTGGAATCGTGCTTTATATCGCAATCATTCAAATAAACAAAGGCAATCTCACAATGGAGCAATTTGGCAGCTTTGCCACCGCGCTTTTTATGCTTTGGACGCCGATAAAGCGACTTGTAAATATGTGGGGCGGAATGCAGGGCGTGATTGTGGCAAATGACAGAATTTCGCAGATTTTGGAGAGAGAGCCTGAAATAAAAGACGGCACAATAACGCTAAATGCACCGATTCAAAGCATTGAGCTAAAAAATGCAAGTTTCAAATACGGCGATATTGATGCGATAAATGGCGTGAATCTAAACTTTAAGCGCAATGAAATCACCGCGCTTGTGGGAAAAAGCGGTGCTGGAAAAAGCACTTTGGTAAATCTAATATTGCGCCTTTATGAATGCAGTGGCGGGGAAATCGCCATAAATGATAAAAATATCAACGACTACACACAACAAAGTCTTTGCGCAAATATCGCAATCGTAACGCAACGAATCTTTATTTTTAACGACACAATCGCTAAAAATGTCGCTTACGGGCAAGAGATCGATGAGGCAAGAGTCGAATCTGCTTTGAGGGACGCGCAAATGTGGGATTTTGTCAAAGATATGCCAGAGGGGATTCATAGCATTTTAGACGAATTTGGCGCGAATCTTAGTGGCGGACAAAGACAGCGAATCGCAATCGCAAGGGCACTTTATCGCAACCCTGAAATTTTGATTTTAGATGAAGTAACAAGCGCGCTTGATATAAACACCGAAAATCTCATCAAAGAGGCAATAGGCGCGATTCGCAAGGATAAAATTATCATTATAATTGCGCATCGCCCAAGCACGATTGAGTTGGCTGATAAAGTGGTGCAGTTAGAAAATGGGGTTATAAAAAGTGTGCGTGTAAAGTAGGTTTGGCAATTTGTTCTGGGGTAATCATTTGCGTTGTTTTGACACAAAATTTCGCTCGGGTGTTCCCCCAAGTTCTATCTCGCTCATTTCGCGCCAAAACAACGCAAAGCACCACCGCCATTACTTCGATGGTTGCTTCGCTACGCTCGCAAATCCTGCGGATTGTAGATTCTGCGAATCGCAGAATCTAGTGTGCCTTGCCGTCATTGCGAGAAGTCGCGACTTTGTTAAAAGTTGCAAATTCGTGGCAATCCAAAATTCTCCCCCTCCCTTGCGAAAAATACCCCACCCCAAACCCCTCCCGCAAGGGGAGGGGCTTTCTTTATCTCCCCCTCCCAAATGCGCGCGGGGGATTAAGGGGGTGGGTAAAATTATTTTAGATTCTGCGAATCCAAAAACTTAAATTCTTTTTTCGCTATAATCGCAAAATTTTATTTTCAAACGGAGCAAATTATGCAAAAAAAAATCGAAAAAATACAAGATTTTTTACAAAAAGAGGTAAAAAAGCGCGGATTTAAATCTGTCGTTTTTGGATTAAGCGGTGGCATTGATAGCGCGGTGGTGGGGAAATTTTGCGCTTCTGTTTTCAAAAGCAAAGCAAAGGCAATCATTATGCCCGCATTTACTTCAAATCCTAAAAATACGCAAGATGCGATAAACTTCGCGCGGAGCGTTAGTTTAAGCTATGAAGTGGTGGATATTTCGCAGATTCTGCGGAGTTTTGTTGAAAATTTGGATTTATACAATGCGCCAAATGTCCGCCGTATAGGCAATCTCACGGCACGCATTAGAATGAGTGTGCTGTATGATAAAAGTATCGAAAATAACGCGCTGGTGGTGGGTTGCAGTAATAAAAGTGAGCTTATGCTAGGCTATGGCACGATTTTTGGCGATTTGGCGTGTGCGATAAATCCCATCGGCGACTTGTTTAAGAGCGAGATTTTCGCACTCGCCCAAAATATCGGCATTCCACGCCATATCATCGCTAAAAAACCAAGTGCGGATTTATTCGCGGGGCAAAGCGATGAGGGAGATTTGGGATACTCTTACAGCGAAATCGATAAGATTTTAAAATTGATTGAAAAAGGTGCGGGGGCAAAGGACTTGATTCAGGCTGGTTTTGGCAAAAAATTCGCAGAATCTATCGCAAAAAAAGTAAAAAATAATAAATTTAAAAGCGAATTGCCAAAAGTGCTAAAAATATAAGAAATTTGATTTTGGGCGAATTTCAAAATAGATTCTGCGATTTTGGCAAAATTACAAAGAAATTACAAAGCAGATTCTGCGATTCGCAACATTAAAAGGGGCAAAATGCGTTTTATTGATAGATATTTTTATAAGCCAAATTTCTTGCATATTTGCATAAGTTTTGCTCTGCTTCCTATGTCGCTTTTTTACCTTATCATAGCGACTTTACGGCGTAAATGTGCCAAATATTATGACTTCAAAATTCCTATAATTAGTGTAGGCAATCTCATCGCAGGTGGCAGTGGCAAAACGCCATTTTTATGCGAAATTGCAAAGGATTTTGACAATGTCGCCGTCATCTCGCGTGGTTACAAGCGCAAGAGCAAAGGACTGCTTGTAGTTTCACGCAATGGCGAAATTTCCGCTACACAAGAGCAAAGCGGCGATGAAGCATACCTAATCGCACTAACTTTAAAAAATGCAAGTGTGATTGTCAGCAAAGACCGCGTAGCAGGGATTTTGGAGGCGCAAAAATTAGGCGCGAAAATTGTGTTTTTAGATGATGGATTTCGCTTTAATTTTAAAAAATTAAGCATAGTTTTGCGCCCAAAATTAGAGCCGTTTTTCAAACTCCCCATTCCTAGCGGAATCTACCGCGAAAATCCCTTTGCAAAGGGCGATTTAAATCTAAAAGAGGGCGTGGATTTTGTGCGCGAAGTGGGCGTAGAAAATCCAAGCGAAAAAATGCTACTTCTCACCGCCATCGCAAATCCCGCAAGATTAGATGAATTTTTGCCAAAAGGCGTCATCGGCAAGATTTTGCTAAAAGACCACGATAGATTTGATTTGGACTTTTTACGCGCCGAATTTAAGCGTGTGGGCGCGACTTCTTTGCTCGTTACGCGCAAGGATTTTGTGAAGCTTAGCAAATGCGAACTGCCTTTGAGTATCTTAACGCTAAAAATTCACATAAAAGAGAGCGTAAAGCGCAGAATCTATGAGTTTATCGATGAAATGCGGTATTCTACCCACCCCCTAGCCCCCTCCGCAAGGGAGGGGGAATAAATGTAGATTCTGCGAATCGCACGAAAATTTGCAAAAAAGCGCAGAATCTATGAGTTTATCGATGAAATGCACTAGATTCTGCAAATCGCACGAAAATTTGTAAAATCGCAGAATCTGCAAAATTTTCGCACTAGATTCTGCGAATCGCATAAAAATTTGTAAAATCGCAGAATCTCGCAAACTTAAAAATTCGCAGAATCTCCAAATATTTTCAAAAAACACAAAAATTTTTATGCTACAATTTCAAATTTTAACTTCAATTTTTAAGGACTTGCGTTGATTTCGTGGATGCAAAAGCATAAAAAATATTTAATCGTTACCATTTGGATAAGCACGATTGCCTTTATTGCCGCAGGAATGGTGGGCTGGGGGGCGTATAGTTTTGGCGGCTCATCTAGCGCGGTGGCGAAGGTTGGAAGCATTAAGATTACCGCGAATGATTTGAATTTAGAGTATAGCAATATCTTGCGAAATTACGAGCAAAATAGCGGTATGACGCTTGATGCAGAGCAGGCAAAGGCGCTTGGCATTGAGGATTTGGCGATGCAAATGCTGATAAATAAAGCGTTGTTAGAGAATTTCGCGCTAGATTCTGCGATAAGAATTAGCGATGATGAGGTGTTTGATGAGATTAGCAAGATTGAGAGTTTTAAGGAAAATGGCATATTTAACACGAATCTTTACAAAGAGATTCTGCGACAAAATCGCCTAAAACCGCTTGATTTCGAGGAAAAAACGCGCAGAGATTTGCTAATCCAAAAGATTTTGGCGTTGTTCCCATCCATTCTAACGCCCCTAGAAAAAGAGATTTTAGATTTGGTGAATTTGCAGGATAGATTAAGCGTGCAAATAATCCCCGCAAGTGCCGTGCGTGTGGATATTAGCGATGATGACTTGCAAAAATATTTTAGTGAAAATAAGGAAAAATATAAAAGCGACAAACGCTTTGAGGTTGAGATTCTGCGATATGAGATAGACGCGGTGGAAGCGGGAGATTCTGCGATTAAGAAATATTATGATGATAATTTGCAAAATTATACAAAAGATGGCGCAAGAGAGGATTTTGAAGCGATAAAAGAGCGTGTGGCGGAGGATTTCAAAGAATGGAGGGCGAAGCGAAGTGCTTTGGAGGCGATTATCGCTTTGCGAGATGGGAAGCAAAAAGGCGAGATTCTGCAAATCAATCAAAATTCGCACCCAGCGATTGTTAGCGCGATTGAAAAAGCAAAGGGCAGAGTTGAACCCATTTTGGATGGCGGGGCGTATTACGCGATAAAAGTTTTAAAAGAAATCCCGCAGGAAAATCTCTCATTTGAAATCGCAAAAAAGCAAGTGCGAAGCGACTTCTACCCCACTGCGCTAAAAAATGCTTTGATAAAAGAAGCAAAGGCGAGGCAAAATATTTTCGACGGAAGGGATATTGGGTTTTATTCACTTGGCGCAAATAAGAGCATTTTATCCCTAAATATCGCAGAATCTGCCCACGCTTTGCAAGAGATTTTTAGCAAAAGCGATAAAAGCGGATTTGTGATTTTTAGCGATAAGGTGCTTTTATATAATATTTTGGAACAAAAAATGCTAGATTCTACGCAGAATCTGCCATTTTACAATGACTTTAAATCGCGCATTTTAGAGCAAAGTATATTTGAATTTTTAAGCAGAAAGTATAAGATTGTAGATTACACAAAGCAAAGGGGTTAGGTTATGGAGCAGATAGTTTTAGGTATTGATATTGGTTCATCCAAAATTTGCTCTCTTATTGCGGATTTGCGCGATGGGACGCCACGCATTTTAGGTGTGGGACTAGCGCAGTCAAACGGCATTCAAAAAGGTTCGATTAAGGCGATAGATTCTGCGAGTAAGGCGGTAAAAGAGTCTATTGATGAAGCAAAAAGAATGGCGGGCGTGGAAGTTAGCAAGGCATATATTTCGCTTTCTGGCATTTCTACAAATAGCAAAAATATCAGCGAAGTGGTGACTTTACAGGCAAACTGCGAGATTGGTAGCAAGGAAATAAATCGCATTATGCAGCAAGCCGCCTTCAACGCCCCGCGAAGCGTCATCCCGCAAAATTATGAGTTAGTGCATATTTTGCCCTATTCTTTTAAATTAGACAATCGCGAGTTTATCGATGACCCCTTTGGGATGGTGGGTTCTAGATTAGATATGAATGCGCGTGTGGTGTATGCACACAAAAGCGATTTGGCAAATCTTAAAAAAGTCATCCAAAATGCGGGAGTTGAAGTCGCAGGAATCGTGCTAAATGCCTATGCGAGCTCCATTGCCACGCTAAATAATGATGAAAAGGAACTAGGCGTGTGCTGCATTGATATGGGGAGCGATAGCTGTAACTTTATGGTGCATCGCGGGAACTCAATGCAGTATGATGACTTCGTGCACGCTGGCTCGTGGAATGTGACAAATGACATCGCCACCGTGCTAAATACCACCATAAATATCGCAGAATTGCTAAAAATAAAATTCGCAAAGTTAGATGAATTAACGCAAGATGATTTGGAAATGGTGATGGAAAAAGTCCCCACACGCAGTGGCGAAGAGCGTGCGATTAAATATGAAGTATTTCACGGCATAGTCACCGCAAGGGTGCTTGATATGCTAAATCGCATTGAGGTGTCCCTAAATCAAAGCGACTTTAAAAACACACTTGGCGCAGGTATCGTCCTAACCGGCGGAATGTCGTGTATGAAAGGGTTGCAAACAATGGCACGCGCGGTATTTGGCGAATTGTCTATTAGAATCGCAGAGCCAAAGACGCTAAATGACTCATTTGAGATTTTAAAAGACAAGGGCATTCCGTATGCGTGTTTTAGCACGGCAATCGGGCTAATTTTATATGCGTCTGGGAAATTTACAAATTATGAGTTAGATTCTGCGGGTAAAATGCTACAAAAGCAAAATATGCAATCTAATGCAAAATTTAATTCGCCCGATATAAAGGAAAAAGTTAATTTAGAAGATATCATCAAAGAGAAAGAAAAAGTCGATGAAATCGTGCTAGATGACGGCAAAAAGAGTCTTTGGGAGCAATTTATGAATTGGTTGCGGAATTTGTTTTAGGCAAAATTTGTTTTAGGAAGGATGAAAATGCAAGTAGAAATCACAGAAATGCAAAATAGAAGCAAGGTTAGAATTAGCGTAGTTGGCGTAGGCGGTGGCGGATGCAACACCATAAACCACATCATAAAGCACGGCATAAATGATGAAATCAAACTAATCTCCCTAAACACCGATGAGGAAGCGTTAAGCAAAGTTTCCGCACATAGCAAACTAAAACTTGGCGAAAAAACCACCGATGGACTTGGCGCAGGTATGTGCCCTGAGATAGGCAGAAAGAGTGCCGAAGAGAGCTATGAAAGCATTATCGAAGAGATAAAAGGCTCTCACATCGTGCTAATTGCCACAGGACTTGGCGGTGGCACGGGCACAGGCGCATCGCCCATAGTCGCAAAAGCAGCAAAGGAAGTAGGCGCACTAACCATCGCCGTAGTTACCAAACCATTTAAACACGAGGGTTCATTACGCGCCCGCCTTGCGGATGAGGGATTAAAAGAGATTAAAAAAGAAGTGGATAGCTTCATCGTCATCCCAAATGAAAAGTTGCTCTCCATCATCGATAAATCGCTTGGGTTTAAAAACTGCCTAAAAATCGTAGATGATGTGATGGCACAGGCGGTAAAAGGCATTGCGAGTTTTGTGCTACACAATAGTGGCGATGGGATAAATATCGACTTTGCGGATTTAAACACCGTAATGCAGTTTAAGGGACTTGGACTTATTGGCATTGGCGAGAAAGAGGGCGAAGATTCTGCGGTGGAGGCGGTAAAAGAGGCAATTGAGTCGCCTTTACTTGATAATATCAGCATAAATGGCGCAAGAGGCGCGATTGTGTATTATGAGCTAAATGAAGACTACCCGATGCACAAAGTAAATGAGGCAAATGAAATCATCGAGTCCGCCATCGATAGAGAGGCAAATGTGAAGTTTGGATACAAATGGAATAACGAGTTGCATCCATCGCAAATCAAAGTCACGCTTGTATTTACCGGCTTTGAAAAGGAACTCATCCACTCTCCGCAAGAAATCGCCCCCGTTGATAAATTCCCGCAAATGACGCAAATCAAAATCGCCGTAGGTGGTGGCACACGCAACACTGCGGTGAATTTTGATGATATCGATAGACCGACTTTCCTTCGAGCACAGCAGGATTGAAGTCGCTTCTTATAATCTGCCTAATTATTTTGGGCGGATTTTTTATTTTCAATCACAACTCAGCAAATCGCAGAATCTGCCCCCTGCAAGGCGATAGCATAATCACAATTGGCGATAGCTTGGCAAATGGCTATGGCGTGGGAGAAAATGAGAGTTTCGCCATTCAAACCGCGCAGATTCTGCAAAAAAGAGCGATAAAATTAGGCATAAATGGCGAGACAAGTAGCGAACTTTTAGGGCGGATAGATGGCGAGCTAGCGGGGAAAAATCCTGCTGCGATTATCATCTCCATCGGTGGCAACGACTTTTTACGCAAATTTGATAAATCCGCCACCGCGCAAAATATCCGCGCAATCACACAAAAAGCAAAGGCGAAAACTCCCTGCGTGGTGCTTCTTGGCGTGCCTGATGGACTTTTGGGATTGGTGGGTGGCGTATCAAATATTTACACAGATATCGCGGAGCGCGAGGGCGTTTTACTCGAAACAAGCGCAATGCCAAAAATCCTGCGCCAAAGCACACTCAAAATCGATGAAATCCACCCAAACAAAAACGGACACACGCTAATCGCCAAATCACTCGCAACGCTCATAAATGGCGCGAAATAGGGGATTTGATTTTGCGCGTTTTGGCGACAGATTCTGCGAAAATTTGATTTTTGCGAGCGGATTCTGCGATTTTTGCGCGACAGATTCTGCGAAAAATGGCGTAAGATTCTGCGAAATTTGTGTGAAAAACGCAGAATCTGCTTTTATTTTTCATAGATTCTGCACTTTTGGCAATTTTTCGTGTGAATCGCAGAATCTCGCACGAAATCGCAGAATCTAGTGCACTATTCCGTCATTGCGAGAGAATGAGCGAATGCGAATTCTCGTGGCAATCCATTTCGGATTCTACGAATTTTGTGAGAAAATTCGCAAAATCTCGCGGATTTATTTTCGTCATTGCAAGGCGTGGCGAAGCCCAAGCGTTGCAATCCACGAATCGCAAATCTATCCAAAAAACCCCGTAAATCCGCCCAAAATACACACGAATCTACCCCTTTTTCTCTAACAAATCCGCGTCTATGGTTTTTATAAGCGATTCAATCTCGGCAGTTTGCTTTTCGTCCTCGCAGATTTTTTCTCTCATCTTAAATCCCGCCTCGATGAGCGCGTAAAGCTCGGGCTTTGTGGTGCGCCATCGTTGAAGTGTGCGCGTGGTGATACGCAAAATCCGCGCTTTGTCCCGCTGTGTGTATTTCAATGATTATCCTTTGGGTTTTTGCTTTGGATTCTAATCTCACCACTCTTTATGGCAAACTACGACAATATTTCTAATATTTATCATAATTTAAGAAAATATGTCGTATAATATGATTTTTAAATTTTTCAAATAAAAGGGAGAAAAAATGAGAAAATCATTTTTTACAATGGTAGTCCTAGCGTTAGTTGCTATGTGTTTTAGTGTGTGTAGTAGTGTTAATAGTTGTGATAGTAGCGAAACCAAAAACGCATTAGCGCAATCTATAAAGCAAATGGTAGGTAATGAAGCACGAATTAATTATGATTCGTTTAAAAAGTTGCCAATAGATCCATCAATGTATTATGAAAAAGTAACAACGCAAGATATAGCTATAAGCAAAGGTTTAAATCAAAATACGACATTTACTTGCTCTGCGGATATTACTATTAGCTTAAACAATGAAGTTATTTTTAGGGATTTTATCGAGTATGCACCGCAATATGATTACGATAATAAAATGTATGTAACAATTACTGATAAAGAAATATCTAGGAATCGTTTTGTAAATTTAGAATTTTCAGTAGCTACGACTAGGCTTGATTTGGCTTCGACACTAAAAGCGATTGTGACAAAAGTCTTTGTTGATAATATTGATACAAAACAACCCAAAGCACCAAACCCAGATAATCCTAGCGAAATGATAGAATGGGGCGAGTGGATTATAAAAATAGCTGACTTAAATCCTAAAAAATACAAAGCCATCGGCAATGGCATTTATCCAATCGATAGAATTAGTGGTGCATTATGTGAGTGTATGGATAATAAATTTAACACATTACCACTAATGTGGATAGATACTAAAACAAGTCGCTTACACTTCAATCCAAGTAAAATAAGCAAATATGCTAACCAGTTTTGTGCTATGTTAAAAGGGAGTTACAGAGAAAATAATTCAACACAAGGATTATTTTTGGACGGCAAAGATAAAGTTATACCACTCAGCAAAGACGACGCAAGTTTTTTTATATTTTAAATTAAAAAAGGATAAACAATGACTAATTTAGATTTAACCAAAAAATTGCAAATATTTTTTGGTGATTTTGAGCGCAAGGATATTGAGAATATTTATAATATTTCTTTGGATTCGTTGCCACAAACAATAAAAAATGAAGTGAAATTTTATCCGCAAAAGGATTTTTTGTTTGTAGAATATATCATAGATAAAACACACAAAGACGAGCGATTTGGCGATTTGACAAAAATGGCTCGTTATGGGATAGTAGAAAATATGGCAACCATAAAGCAAGTCATTTTGACAAATTATCCCGCATTACTTTCGTATTTTTTGTGCGAAGTTGCGACAGAGAAAATCGATGCTGATGATATGGTGTTTTATTATCGAAATAAAAGCAAAGGTATATTTAAATGCTATGCCAAATTTGAAAAAAAAGCATATCTTGTAAATGAGCGCGGCGAAAAGGTTAATTTATACGGCGTTTGTGATTGCGAAAATGAGCTAAATTTTTAGATTTGTATAAAAGATTCGTAATTGCGAGGCAGTTTGAGCGAAGCGAAAACAACGAAGCAATCTATTTAGGGGACTTGTGAATCCAAGGTGAATCTATGGTTTGATTCTAAAAATAATTTATTGATTCAATTTGTGTTATTGATTTTTCATTTTCTTTTAAATTTGTGTGCTTTGGATTGCTTAGGCGAATCTACGATTCACCTCGCAATGACGGAGCAGGGTAGTTTGATTTGTTTCATTGCAATGACGGCGTGTGGCACGATTTTATTTGTTTAGATTGCTTTGCCTTGCTACCGCAAGGACTCGCAATTATGGGATTTTGGATTTTTAGATTCTGCGTTTGGATTGCCACGATTTGCTTTCACAAGTCTCGCAATGACGGATTTGGCAAACTAGATTCTGCGAATCGCCATAAAATCGCAGAATCTTAATATTTTTTTGGCGTAGATTCTGCGATTTTTGTATTTTCTTAATTAGATTCTGCGATTTTCGTGCGATTCGCAGAATCTATCTCACAAAATCTGCGATTTTAAGACAAACGCCCTTCACTCCCCATCAAAATATACCAAGCTCGAACCCCAAGTTAGCCCCCCGCCAAAGGCGTCTAGCAAGAGCAAATCGCCATTTTTCAACCGCCCATCATTATAAATCTCATCTATTGCCATTGGGATACTTGCCGCCGAAGTGTTGCCGTATTTTTGCACGGTCAGCACGATTTTTTGCGCGTCAAATTTCAGCGCATCGCCCACCGCCTTTATAATCCGCAAATTCGCCTGATGCGGGATAAAAAAGTCGATTTCATCGGCACTCATTTTATTTTTCGCCAAAATCTCTAACACATCATTTGTGAGCGTTTTAACGGCGAGTTTAAAAATCTCATTGCCCTTCATTTGAAGCGCAGAATCTCGCGGTGTGCAGAGCAAATTTGCATATTTGCCATCCGCGCTAATGCTAACATCTAAAATCGATTTTTTAGCATCATCGCTCCACCCCACAACCGCCGCTCCCGCGCCATCGCCAAAGAGAATGCAAGTCCCCCTATCGCTAAAATCAAGCACAGAGCTTATTTTCTCCGCCCCCACAATCAAAATATGCCTACACGCGCCACTTTCGATATATGCCTTTGCGATTGAGAGCAAGTAAATAAACCCGCTACACGCCGATGAAATATCAAAGGCAGGTTTGTTTGTAATGCCTAACTTATGCGCGATAAGCACCGCCGTGGAGGGCATACAAAGATAGTCAGGCGATAAAGTCGCGCAAATCACCATATCGATTTTATCGGCGGTGATATTTGCGCGGTGCAGGGCGATTTTCGCTGCTTCATATCCCATATCGCTCGTGCTTTGCGTAGATTCTGCGAAAAATCTGCTTTTTATCCCCGTGCGCTTGGTTATCCACTCATCGCTTGTATCTAGCGTTTTCTCAAACTCGGCGTTTGAAACGCTGCGAGATGGCACAAAAGAAGCGATTGATTTTAGCGAAGCGAAAATATTTGCAGAATCCATAAAATCTCCCTTATTCTTGCGTGAAAATCTTTTCGATTTTCTCCACCACCTGCGATTCTACCGCGCTTATGCCTTGATAAATCGCGCACTCAATCGCCCGCGCGTTGCTCTTGCCGTGACAAATGATTAGATTTTTTTTCACGCCTAAAAGTGGCGCACCGCCGTATTCTGCGTAATGTGTGCGCTTTTTAAGTGCCATAAATGCGTCCTTCATTAGCAAAGCACCGATTTTATTTTTGAGACTTTTGCCAATCTCTTCTTTTAAAATCGCGCTAATCGCCTCCGCCACGCCCTCGCTTGCTTTTAACACCAAATTACCGGCAAATCCATCGCACACGATTACATCGATACTTGCGTTAAAAATGTCATTGCCTTCAACATTGCCTTTGAAAAATGCGAAGTTTTGTAGCGTTTTAAACGCCTCTTTTGTGAGTTCATTGCCTTTTGAATCTTCCTCGCCATTTGCCAAAAGTCCCACGCGCGGGTTTTGATAACCTAACACAGACTTTGCGTATTCATATCCCATCTGCGCGAACTGCACCAAATGCTCCGCCTTGCAATCGACATTTGCCCCAGCGTCTAAAATTATGCTAGTTTTTTTGTCAATTCTAGGCATCGTGGTGCAAATCGCAGGACGCAAAATCCCGCCAACACGCCCAAATCGTAGCGTGGCAAGGCTCATACTCGCCCCGCTATGCCCCGCAGAAATCACCACATCGCCCGCATTTTCGCACACAAGCTCGACTGCCTGATATATGGAGGTATCCTTCTTTTTTAGCGCGTTTGTGGCGGCGTCCTCCATTTTTATCGCATTTTCGCAATGGTGAATCGCAACTCGCGCATTTGGCGTGATATGTTTGCAAATCTCGCGCTCATCGCCCACCACAATCGCACTAAAATCACCGCGTGAATCTAGCGCACAGCGCAATCCTGCGATGATGGGAGCGACGCCATTATCGCCACCCATCGCGTCAAGCACGATTTTCACTTATAATTGCCCGTTTCTTTGCAGATGGTGTGCGGCAACTTCCAATTACCATTTTTGTCTTTCACAGGCATTTGCAATTTGACTTTGTAATGCGTCCTGCGCTTCAAACCTCGTGTCTTGCTAACTCTTCTCTTTGGAACAACTGCCATTTTTTACTCCTTTATGTGATAGTCTAATTTCAGCGATTCAATCTCGCCCAAAAATATTTCATCTAAATTTATGAAATCATCAAAAACCTCAATCACAGCGAGATTCTGCGAATCATCATTTGAATTATACGCGCCATTTTTCACAAAAATCGCCGTCTTTTCGCTGATTTTTTCGCTAAAAATCTCGCCACTTCTATCGCAAATCACGCGCATTTCGCCCAAAATCGCAGAATCTATTTTGATTAGATTGCTTTGCATTCTTTGCAAACTCCCGCTAATTTGCACTTCAAAATCATCGCCTTGCAAGCGCAAATTAAAGGGTTTCGCCTCAAATCCAATCTTTCTAAATTCTATTTTCATTTGACTTTTTCAAGCAAAAATACGCAGAATCTAGCGCAGAATCTCAACTAATTTGCGTGTGCGAAAAGAAAAATGCGATTTCATTTTTCGCATTCTCCAAACTATCGCTGCCGTGCACCGCATTTGCGTCAATGCTCTCCGCAAAGTCCGCGCGAATCGTGCCTTTCGCCGCCTTTTTAGGGTCGGTATCGCCCATCAATTCGCGATTTTTTTTCACCGCATTTTCGCCCTCTAACACGAGTGCCACGACAGGTCCGCTCGTCATAAACGCCACCAAATCCCTAAAAAACGGGCGTTCTTTGTGAATCGCATAAAAATCCTGCGCGTTTTTCTCGCTTAGCGTTAGTTTTCGCATCGCAGCGATTTTTAGTCCATTGCACTCGAATCTATCGATGATTTTGCCAATCGCATTTTTTTTCACGGCATCGGGTTTAATAATCGAAAGTGTCCTCTCCACGAAATCTCCTTTTTCAAAAAAATAAAACCGCGATTTTAGCATAAAAAAATTAAAGTTTGTTAAATGTGTAATAATTCGCAGAATCTGGCGTAGATTCTGCGAATTTCGTATTTTTTTTTATTAGATTCTGCGATTCGCAGAATCTAAATATTTTTTTGGATTGCCACGCTCGCTTTACTCGCTCGCAATGACGAAAAATATCAAAACGGCGCAAATTACATATCCAAGACACAAATTGTCGCCAAAAAACGAATTACACTAAAATCTAATCGCCTCTTTTAATCCCTCCCTCCACAAATACGGATTTATCCCGCACCACAATCGCTCCCCTGCGCTAAATGAATTTTCCTTGCCACTGCAAATTTGCTCCATTAAATGCGCGATTTGCGCGGGATTTTCCACTAACTCACATTGTAAAAACTCGCGTGAATGCACCAAATCCATCCCCCACTCCCTCAAATCTCCCTGCAACCAATCCACAATCGGCGAGTTAAACCCAATCTTTGACTTTCGATAGCACACTTCACTAGGCATAAACTCGCTCATACTATCGCGAATTAGGCGTTTTGTATATCCACCTCCAAACTTAAAATGATACGGCAGGGAAAACACAAACTCCACCAATCGATAGTCCATAAATGGCATACGAATCTCCACGCCATTTATCATCGAATATCTATCGTAGTTGCGAAGCAAAGTCGGCAAAATACTTTCATAAAAAATCCCCAAAAGTTGTGCGCTGAAATAATCTAAATGCTTAAAATTTGCGTGATTTTCCGCAAAAAGTGCTTTTTTCTTAAATCCCGTGCTTTGCTTTATGGCGATTTTGGCGGTGTGTTTTAGTGCGCTAAATAGCGTAAGTTTGTTACTCGTGGTGGCATTATGTGTTTGCAAAATATCTAAAAACATTTTTGGAGAAAACTTCGCATCCCACAGGGCATTTAGCAAATGTCCATATCCGCTAAATAACTCATCTGCGCCGTGCCCATCGAGTGTCACGCTAACACCACTTTGCTTAACCGCCCTATATGTGGCAATCATAGGGATGGGCGAAGTGATATACAAATCCTCAAACATATAAAAATAATGCGCAATTTTATCCCAAAATTTAAGTGCCTTTATCTCTAAAAAATCCGCCTTTATTTTCAAAAAATCCGTAACTTTTTTTGCATAAACTCGCTCATCTAGCGCAGTCCCCTCAAAGCAAGCGACAAAAGCGTGCTGAAAGTCCTTGCATTCGCGCGTAGTGAGATTTTGCCTTGCGATTTGCGCCATCGCACAAATCGTAGCACTTGAATCCAATCCACCGCTTAACGCCGTTCCAATAGGCACATCGCTTCGCATACGAATTTTTACCGCGTCTAAAAACAATTCTCTAAACTGCGCTAGTGCGTCACTATAAGACTTTGGCGGTGCTTTTAGATTATCCAAAATGTGATAATAACGCCTAAATGTAAGATTTCTCCCATCAAAATACGCAAAATGCGAGTGCGGAAAGGACTTTATCCCATCAATTAGGCGATTTTCTCCGCTTTCATAATCAAAAATGTTATTTATATTTGCCATTTTGCTAAAATCTTTATGTGGTTTTAAGTCCCTTAAATACGGATAAATCGCCTTCATCTCACTTGCAAAGACAAATAAATTTCTACCATCTTTATCCTTTGTGAATGCGTAAAATAGCGGTTTTTTGCCAAATCTATCGCGCGCCAAAAATAATCTTTTTTCTTTTTCATCCCACAGCGCAAAGGCAAATGCGCCGTTGAACTTATTTAGGCACGCTTCGCCCCACTCTGCAAAACTCGCCAAAATGACCTCTGTGTCGGAGTTTGTGCGGAAAATATAACCTTTTGCGATTAGAATTTCTCTTAACTCAATGAAGTTGTAAATCTCGCCGTTAAAGACGATTTGATAGCGGAGATTCTGCGAATTTGACGGAGATTGCGGGAAGTTATGTGTGAATTGCATACTCAAAGACGAATTGCTTCCCCCCCCCCCGTATTTGCGATTATGGGAGCAATTTTCCTCCCATCAAATCCCATCGGTTGCCTTGCATTATCACTTAAATCCAAAATCGACAATCGCCTATGCCCAAGCATAATCTCTTTGCTTTCATAAATCCCGCAATCATCCGCACCACGATGGGATAGCGCATTTAGTGCCTTTGTGAAATTTGCCCTATTGCTCGATGGGAGCGTTCCTAAAATGCCACACATAAATTATCCTTTGCAAAAAACTTCAAAATATGTGATTTCAATATCATATAACTCATAGCGAATCGCCTTAAAAATCTCGCAAAGCGTGGGAGATTCAGCGAAATTATTTTCATTTGTCATTGCGAGATTTTCGCTAGAAAATCGTGGCAATCTAGTTTTTTGCTCGTGGATAGTTGCTTTGCTTCGTTCGCAAATCCTGTGGATTGCCGCGTTCGCTTCGCTCACTCGCAATGACGAATCTATTTTAGATTCTGCGTTTTTCGTGCGAGTCGCAGAATCTAGCGTGATTTTCACAGAATCTTCCGTAGATTCTGCTAAATTTCCGCCCTGCGCAAAATCTAATTTAAACACTTCCTCCAAAACCCTTGCTGATTCTTGTGCGCGCTTAAAATTTGCGATTGCGATATCACGCAGTGAATCTCGCATAATCTCGCTTTGTGTGGATTTTTTAAGAATGTCATTTTTTATGTCGCGGTTTTGGAGTAGCGAATCCAAAAGATTCGCATTATCGATTTTTGCCCTATGGCGCAGAGTTTTAAGGCGACTAGCCAAAGGCAAATCATTTAGAATATATCTTGCAATGTCCTCAACCACGCGAATCCCTTCTCTTAAACGATTGAGATTCGCGTCAATTAGCCGTTTTTTAGTCCCTATTTGCATATCCAAGTATGTGTAGTAGGCTCACAAAGAGATTATAAACATCTAAATAAAGGCTGATTGCCGCCATTATCGGGCTATCGTAGCGTCCGCGAATGATATTTTGCGTATCATAGGCGATATAAAGCGTGAAAACGATTGTGGCAAACCCCGAAATCACCACGCTTACTAACCCCGCATTTTGAAATCCAAAGAAATATCCCGCCACAAGGTTTATCAAACTTGATATGATAATGCCGATGAGCGCGATAAATAGGATTTTGCCCCAGCTTGACAAATCGCTCTTTGTTTTTAGCGCGTATAGCGACATAATGCCAAATACGATGGTTGTGCCTAAAAGTGCCTGTGCGACTATGCTAACACCCGCAGGGAGCGACAATACGCTATATAAAAGCGGCACTAGCGCAACGCCTGTGAGTGTTGTAAAGGTGAAAAGCAAAATCACATTTACCACAGGCTTATCTTTCAAAAAATGAAGCGCGATTAGCGAGATAATTTCAAGTGCGAAAATCCCAAACATCGGCAACCCGATAATTTTCTCCGCAAAAGGTAGCGCGATATACGCACCAATCGTGCCAAAAAGTAAGCTCGCCGCAAAAAACTTGTAAGTTTCTTTCACAAATGCCACAAGCGCATTTTCACTCGCTCGCTCAACGCCCACGCCTTGCGTGTAATTTCTATCATATAATGCCATTTTCAACTCCGTAATTTAAGATTTAAAAGTGCGGATTATAGCAAAATAAAATAAAATTGCAAGTTTCGCAGAATCTAGCGCAGAATCCGCCCTAATTTCGCAGAATCTGCCACTAATTTCGTCATTGCGAGGCAGTTTGAGCGAAGCGAAAACAACGAAGCAATCCATTTTTTAAATAAATCATAGATTGCCACACTCGCTTCGCTCGTTCGCAATGACGAATCTATTCTAGATTCTGCGATTCACTAAAACAATATTAGATTCTGCGATTCGCCAAAATTAAGTCAGATTCTGCGATTTTACACTTTTTACGCTACAATTCGCGCTTTTTAAAAGGACAAAAATGACACGAAATAAACTCATAAATTTAGGTATGCTTTATATGTTTTTGGGTGCGCTGTTTTTTTCGTTTATGAACTCCGCGCTAAAAATTCTCTCGCAAAATATCACAATCCACGAAAATCTCTTCTTTCGTGGCATTACGATGAGCGTGTTTGTGGCGTTGCTCTTGTGGATTCGAAGCAAGAAGCGCCACAAGCACCATCACAAAAAAGGCGGGTGGGGTAAGCTGCTCTTTCGTGCGGTGGTGGGGAGCATTTCGCTTTATGCGATGCTTTATAATGTCGCTCATATCGAGCTTGGGACGGCGATTGCCTTTGCGCAAAGTGCGCCCATTTGGACGGCGATTTTTGCGTTTTTTATCTTGCGTGAATCGCTTAAAATATCGCAGATTGTAAGCGTGTGCGTGGGATTTATCGGGGTGATTTTGATTAGCAATCCGCAAACTTCAAATCTCCCGCCTTTTACCATTTTTTGCGGTATCATAAGTGCCACATTTGCCGCACTTGCCTTTATTAGCATTCGTTCGCTAAAAGGATATTTTGATGATTTGGAGATTATGCTTAGTTTTGGCGTGGTGGCGAGTGTGATGGGATTTGTGGCGATTTTAATCGCACAAGATTCATTTAGTGCGCTAACTTTCAAAGACTTCTTTTTTATCGTGGTAGTAGGCATTATGGGGACTTTTGGGCAGTATTATATCACTCGTGCTTACACTTTTGCCCCCGCTGGGATTGTCGCGCCAATCGATTATAGTCGAATCGTTTTTAGCGCGGTGCTTGGCATTTTGCTGGGCGATTCACTGCCAAATATTTTTATTTTTTCAGGGATTTTTCTTATAATTTTATCAGGCATTTTAATCGCATTGCCAATAATATTGCAAGAATTTCACAAAGGACGCAAATGATAGCTTTACAAAACTTCAAAGACGCAAGAGCGCGCGTGCAGGACATAATCGCAAAAACAGAATTTAGTTTCGCGCCAAAGTTAAGCGAAATAGCGCAATGTAGCGTATTTCTAAAAAAAGAAAATTTGCAAAAAACAGGCGCATATAAGATTCGCGGGGCGTTTAATAAAATCTCGCGTTTAAGCGAAGCTGAAAAGCAAAATGGCGTAATTGCCGCAAGTGCGGGGAATCACGCGCAGGGCGTGGCATTTAGCGCGAAACATTTTGCGATTCGCTGTGTGATTGTAATGCCCGAAGCCACGCCACTTTTAAAGGTGAAAAACACGCAGGATATGGGCGCGGAGGTGATTTTAGCGGGGGAGAATTACGATGATGCTTACAATCACGCGCTGAAACTCGCCAAAGAGCAGAATCTCGCTTTTATCCACCCCTTTGCAGATGATGATATTATCGCTGGGCAGGGCACTATCGCGCTAGAAATTGCCGAAGAGCAAGATTTGGACTTTGTCATCGTGCCTGTGGGCGGTGGTGGGCTGATTTCTGGCATTTCAAGTGTGTATAAAAATATTTCGCCAAAGACAAAAATTATAGGCGTTGTCGCGCAAAGGGCAAAAGCGATGTTTGATTCATTTCACAAAAATGCGATTTGCAACGCAAAGTCCGTGCATACGATTGCCGATGGGATTGCCGTGCGCGATGTGAATGCAAAGAATTTCGCGCTAATCAAAGAGTGCGTAGATGACATCGTGATGGTAGATGATGAAGAAATCGCAAATGCCGTGCTATTTTTGCTAGAAAAGCAAAAGTTAGTCGTTGAGGGCGCGGGAGCTGCGGGAGTGGCGGCGATTTTGCACCATAAAATTGCGCCAAAGCAAAATGAAAAAGTCGGCATAATTTTAAGCGGGGGCAATGTCGATGTGACGATGCTAAGTCTCATCATCGAAAAAGGCTTGATTAAGGCACATCGCAAAATGCAGTTTAAAACCGTGCTGATTGACAAACCGGGCAGTTTGGAGAAACTCACAGCGATTTTATGCAAGGCGGAGGCAAATATCATCAAAATCGACTATAACCGCATCTCAACGACTATCGATTATGGCGATGCGATTATCACAATGACGCTAGAAACAAAGGGCAGAGAGCATCAAAATGAAGTGCGGGAGAGTTTGAAAAAGGCGGGGTATAAAATTGATGAGTTTTATTGATGGCAATTTCTTTTGTGGCAATTTGTTCTGGGGTATGCGATTTCGCACTTGTGAAAAATTTTGGGATTTCGCAGACTCCAAGTCTAGTCTCAATCCCAAAAATTTTCACAAATACAAAAGCCACACCGCCATTACTTCGATGGTTGCTTCACTGCGCTCGCAAATCCTACGGATTGTGATTGCGCTATCGCAAATCAAATTGCAAAATTTTTGTCATATTGAGCGAAGCGAAAAATCTCAAATTCTCCCCCTCCCTTGCGAATTTTATACCCCACCCCAAACCCCTCCCACAAGGGGATGGGCTTTTTCTTTTCTCCCCCTCCCTTGCGGAGGGGGATTAAGGGGGTGGGTAGATTCTACAAAATCCACAAATTGTCATACTGAGCGAAGCGAAGTATCTCAAAAAAATATTAGAGATTTTTCGCTCATTACATTCGCTCAAAATGACAATGTAGAGAGCGATTCTGCGAATCTATCGCCAAACCCCACTTCAAAATCTCTTATTTTTTCGCAAAAGGGCTGCACCCCCCTCCCCGCTCCCCCTACTCGCCAAAAGCTACCGCTTTTCGCTTTTAGGGGGAGAGCCTCGCTTAATCCGCTTCTAGCAAAAAATCGGCGGTTGCACTACTGCAACCTTGCTCCCGATTTTTTGCACCACGAAGCGGGCGAGATTAAGGGTGCTTCGCACGAATCTTTTTTAGATTCTGCGAACGCAGAATCTAAAACTACCCACCCCCTAGCCCCCTCCGCAAGGGAGGGGGGATTTTTAGATTGCCACGATTTGACTTTGGCAAATCTCGCAATGGCAAAATTTGGCACACTAGATTCTGCGATTCACGCAAATTTCTCACAATTCGCCAAAATCCCGCGAACGGATAAAAAATGAAAAAATTCTGCGATAAATACGACTTTTACTTCGCGCTCATCGCATTTGCAAACATTATCGCCTTGCTCTATCTCATAGACGGCGCAAGTGTAAGCTACAATGAAGCAAATCTATTTTTGGCAAACGCCACGCCCAGCGCGAAAATCGCCCATTTTTTCGTAGCGAAATTTGGCGCAAACGACTTCGCCCTAAAACTGCCAAATTTGCTCTTCCACGCGCTAAATCTCGCCTTAATCTATCTTATCTCAAATCGTATTTTAAAGCAAAAGAGCGATTCAATCCTATGCGTGGGGATTTACGCGCTATTACCTTGCACGATTATGCAAGGTGTGATTTTCAACGAAACCACGCCAATGCTCTGCCTTACGCTACTAATTTGCTATGTCGAGCTATTTTCACGCACAAAATTTCTCATCTACCCGCTTGTTTTGCTTCTCGCACTCATCAGCAAAAGTGCTGTGGTGCTTTGCGTGGCGATATTTTTATACGCACTTTTGGGGCAAAATAAGCAAATGCGATTTTTGGAGAAGTTAAAGGCAAATTTCGCGCAAAACGCCGCCCTTCTAATCTTTGCAGCCCTTTGCTTCGCGCTAAATTTATACATTTATGGAACGGATATTTCAGGTAGTCCAAGCGGTAATTTTGTGGATATTTTTGGCGCATTTGCCCTGCTCTACTCGCCTCCGCTCTTTGTGTATTTTATCTACACGATTTATCGAAGTTTTACCAAAGGCAGCGCGAATCTTTTGCTATTTGTGGGTGGCGTGAGCTTAGTGGCGAGTATCGTGCTATCTATCCGCCAAGATGTGAATAAAGAGATTTATATGTTTATGAGTTTGTGCGGAGTGCCGATTATGGTGCGCCAAATGATGAGCGATATCCGTCTGCGTCTGCCGAGATTTCAAGACGCATATAAACGGCGATTTGTCATCATTATCGCGGTGCTCGTGCTTGAATCTACGCTAATGCTTTTTGCAAAGCCCATTTGCGCGTTTTCAAACGATGATGGTTTATTTTTACATCAATTTTATTTCGCCAAAGAACTCGCAGATGAGCTAAAAGAGCGCAAAATCTCACGCGTGAAAATCGAAGGGCGAATGCAAAGGCGAGTGGAATTTTATGGGATTAAGAATGGTGGGCAGAGACTAAGAAAGGTGAATCGCGGAGGGAATATTTTTGTGAAATATAAGGAAAAAATTATCGCAAGGTATGTGCTGTGAAAGCAATTCGTCTTTGGGTAATCATTGCAGAGATTTGCAATTTTTCGGGGTGTCGCAGACCCCAAGTCTAGTCTCCACCCCAAAAAATTGCAAAAACTCTACAAGCACAACCGCAAATACTAGAATTGTTTTAAATGCAGAATCTAAAATAGATTCGTCATTGCGAGTGAGCGAAGCGAGCGTGGCAATCCAAAAATCGTGCGAAGCACCCGAATCTCGCCCGCTTCGTGGTGCAAAAAATCGGATTGAAGGTTGCAGTAGTGCAACCGCCGATTTTTTGCTAGAAGCGGAAAAGCGAGGCTCTCCCCCTAAAAGCGAAAAGCGGCAGCTTTTGGCGCGTAGGGGGGAGCGGGGAGGGGGGTGCAGCCCTTTTGCGAGAAAAAACAAGCGAATCTAATCCAAAAAACGGCGAAAATATCGCAGATTCTGCGAAACAAACAAAAAACGCAGAATCTAGCAAAATTTCGCAGAATCTAAAAATAAATGTGGATTGCCACGATTTGACTTCGTCAAATCTCGCAATGACGGAGAGCAATGCAGATTCTGCGATTCGCAGAATCTAACACAAAATCGCAGAATCTAAAAAAGAGATTTTTCGCTCGTTTCACTCACTCAAAATGACAATGTGAAATTAAATTTAAAATGCTACAATTTCGCCTTTAATTCTATGCAATTTAGGACAAAAAAATGATTGATTTAAGCGATTTAGACGCGAAAAATTTGGTGCGACTTTATGATTTGGATTTGTTTGAATTGGGCGAAATGGCGGATTCGATTAGGCAGCAAAAACACAAAAACAAGGTGTATTTTAATCTAAATCGCCACATAAATCCTAGCAATATTTGCGCTGATATTTGCAAATTTTGCGCATTTAGCGCACATCGCAAGAATCCAAATCCTTATGAAATGACAAAAGATGAGATTTTGGCGTCTGTCAATGGCGCGTATAGTCGTGGAGCGCGGGAGTTTCATATAGTCAGCGCACATAATCCAAACTATGATTATGCGTGGTATTTTGAGATTTTTAGGACGCTAAAAGCGCGATTTAGCGACATTCACATTAAGGCTTTAACAGCGGCAGAGGTGGATTTTTTGCACCGCAAATTTGGCAAGGATTATGAAGAGATTTTGCGCGATATGGTAGATTCGGGCGTGGATTCTATGCCCGGGGGCGGGGCTGAGATTTTTAATGCTGAAATCCGCGCAAAAATTTGCAAAGGCAAGGTGAGCGCGGAAAATTGGCTAAAAATCCACGCACTTTGGCACAAAATGGGGCGCAAAAGCAATGCGACAATGCTTTTTGGACATATCGAATCAAAAATTCATCGAATCGAGCATATTTTGGCGATTAGAAATTTACAAGATGAGAGTTTGGGATTCAATGCTTTTATCCCTTTGCTTTACCAAAAGCAAAATAATTTTCTCAACATCACAAATTTTCCTAGCGGAATCGAGGTGCTAAAAACTATCGCCATTAGCCGAATTTTGCTCCCAAATGTCCCAAATATAAAGGCGTATTGGGCGACTTTGGGGCTAAATGTCGCGCTAGTGGCGCAAGAATTTGGCGCAAACGACATTGATGGCACGATAGAGCAGGAAAATATCCAAAGCGCAGCGGGAGCGAAAAGCAAAAATGGCGTTAGCAAAGAGTTGCTGATTGCGCAAATAAAAGACGCGGGATTCGCCCCCATTTTGCGGGATAGCCTATACAACGAAATTGAAGCGTTTTAGATTCTGCGATTTGGCAAAAGATTCTGCGAATCGCACAAAAATCACAGAATCTAGTAAAAAAAATCAAAAAACGCAGAATCTGCCATCACTTCGTCATTGCGAGGCAGTGTGAGCGTAGCGAACACAACGAAGCAATCTATAAAAAAATCAAATCCGTGCGAAGCACCCAAATCTCGCCCGCTTCGTGGTGCAAAAAATCGGGAGCAAACGAGCAGTAGTGCGAGTGCCGATTTTTTGCTAGAAGCGGAAAAGCGAGGCTCTCCCCCTAAAAGCGAAAAAGCGGCTGCTTTTTGGGAGCACAATTTAAATGAAGTCGGGGGGAGCGGGAGCGGGGTGCAGCCCTTTTGCGAGAAAAAACTAGCGAATCAAATGCTGAAAATTGCGAAATTATCGCAGATTCTACAAATGAAACAAAAATCGCAGAATCTAATTATGGATTGCCACGAAGTCGCCCAAAGTGCGACTTCTCGCAATGACGGAAAAACAGAAAATTCGCAGAATCTAATGCGAAAATTACCCACCCCCTTTAATCCCCCTCCGCAAGGGAGGGGGAATCAAATGCAAAAAATCATCCGCAAGGGAGGGGGAAATTTTTGAGATTCTTCGCTCAAACTGCCTCGCAATGACGGAAAATCAAACGAAATTCACAGAATCTTGCAATGATAAATCAAAAATCCCGCGCCGTAATTTAAATCAAATTTCACGCAAAAAGTCAAAAAACTTATATTTTTTTGAAATTAAAAATTTTTTCAAAAAGTATATTTTCACGCTAGATTCTGCGATTTTTGATTTTTTAAAACTCTTTTTTGTTACATTTTTGCAAAATTCTTGCAGAATCTACTTCGATTTTACATTTACAAACAAAAACTTTGTGATAACCTTAAAGCGTTGCATAATTTTTTGTGACAAAATTTTACAAAAAAAGGGAGATTTTATGAGAAAAGTTACGGCAGAAGGCGCAAAGGCGCGGTTTTACAAATTTATCGCATTTCGAGATAGATTCTGCGTGTGGTTGTCGCTTGTGATTATTGTGTTTTATTACGCGTTTGTGGCGAGTGTGGGATTTTTGCCTGAAATGCTTGGGTATCGCTTAGGTCCTAGCTCAATTACGCTTGGCATTTTGTGGGGCATTGCGATAATCGTCACTTCAATCGCAAGCACGGGCATTTACACGCTTTTTGCAAACAAATATTTTGACAAAGAGCAAAGCGAGATAATCGAAGATTTAAGCGAAAGTGGCGCATTAGATTCGATGATAAAAGGCGCAGAATCTAGCGTAGATTCTACGAAATAAGGGGGATTTTATGAAAAAAGTATTTTTAATTAGCGCGATTTTGGGCGTTGTAAGTGGCGCATTTGCCGCTGGGATTGACACGGCGGGATTGGAGCAGGGCGAGCGAAACTACTTTGCCATCGGGATGTTTTTGGTTTTTGTCCTTGCTACGCTTGGCATTACATATTTTTCGAGCAAAGTCTCGCAATCTGCCGCTGGATTTTACACCGCTGGGGGCAATATCACGGGTTTGCAAAATGGCATTGCCATTGCTGGGGACTTTATGAGTGCGGCTAGCTTTTTAGGCATTGTGGGGCTAGTTGTGGCAAATGGATTTGATGGGCTGATTTACTCCATCGGCTTTTTGGTGGGGTGGCCCATCGTGCTATTTCTAATTGCTGAAAAATTCCGCAATTTAGGCAAATACACATTTGCGGATATTATCGCGTATCGCTTGGATTCAAAAAAAGTGCGGACGATTTCGGCGATTTCGGGCTTGGCGGTTGTAATGTTTTATCTAATCGCGCAAATGGTAGGCGCAGGTGGGCTAATTCAGGTGCTTTTTGGGCTGCCATATTCGTATGCGATAATCATTGTGGGCATTTTGATGATTTGCTATGTGACTTTTGGCGGTATGCACGCAACTACTTGGGTGCAAATCATAAAGGCACTTTTGTTGCTCGGTGGCGCGACTTTGATGGCGATTTTGATTTTGCAAAAGAGCGGATTTGACTTGCATAAATATTTTGAAATGGCAATTAGCAATCACGCAAAGGGCGATGCGATTATGAAGCCCGGCACATTCTTGCCTGACCCTGTGAGTGCGATTTCGCTAGGACTTGCGCTGATGTTTGGCACGGCGGGATTGCCACATATTTTAATGCGATTTTTCACGGTGAAAAACGCCAAAGAAGCGCGAAAATCGGTATTTTACGCCACAGGATTTATCGGGTATTTTTACATTTTGACTTTCATCATCGGCTTTGGAGCGATTGCATTTTTGATAAATGACCCATCATTTATCAGCGATGAAGGCAAGAGCCTAATCCCGCCAAATATGGAGGCAGTTTTGCTCTCAAAAGTGCTAGGTGGCGATATATTTTTAGGATTTATCTCGGCGGTGGCGTTTGCTACGATATTAGCGGTGGTTGCGGGGCTTACAATCTCGGGTGCTGGGGCGATTAGCCACGATTTATTTGTGAATGTATGCAAGGATGGCAAGTGCGATTCAGCAACCGAAATGCGCGTGACAAAAGCCGCGACAATTGGCATTGGCATTATCGCAATCATTTTAGGACTCGCATTTCAGGGGCAAAACATCGCATTTATGGTGGGACTAGCCTTTGCAATCGCTGCAAGTGTGAATTTCCCAATAATCTTGCTTTGCATTTATTGGCGTAACTTAACCACAAATGGTGTCCTTTATGGTGGCATAATCGGGCTTGTGTGTGTGCTAACGCTAGTGCTTTTAAGCCCGAGCGTGTGGGTAAAAGTGCTAGGATTTGAAAGCGCGATTTTCCCCTATGACCATCCTGCGATTTTCTCAATGCCGCTTACATTTATCGCGATTTGGGTGATTTCAAAGAGCGATTCAAGCATTCGCGCGAAAAAGGATAAAGATGGATTTGCGGCGCAAGATTTTCGTGCGCAAAGTGGGATAGGGGCGAGTGAAGCAGTGGCACATTGAAGTTTGAGTTTCAAGTGGGCAATTTGTCTTTGGGTATGCGATTCACACGAAGTTTGCCGTCCTTGCGTCGTCGATGAACCATTAGTTCTATCGCCTAGCAAGGCGACAAACTTCGTGCAAAGCCACACCGCAAATACTTCGATTGAGATTCTGCGAATCGCAGAATCTAATAAACAAAACGGCGAAAATATCGCAGATTCTGCGTTTTTACGCGATTCGCAGAATCTATTTTAAAATTGTCATTTTGAGCGGGTGAAACGAGCGAAAAATCTCTGTCATTGCAAGTCCTTGCGATAGCAAGGCGAAGCAATCCACACGCCCTAGATTCTGCGTTTTCCGCAAAATTTCGCAGAATCTGGCACTAATTTTGCTATCATTTCCGCAAAAATTTTAAGGATTTTTATGCGAATTTTTATGATTTTACTTGCATTTTGTGCGCTCTTTGCGCAAGATGGGCGCAGGGAGTTTATCACGCAGATTGAATATGGCAAGGCGTTGTATAAAAATCCGCGCGGGATTGGGTGCATAAAGTGTCACGGGGGAAACGCGGAGGGCGCGGTGATTAGCATTATTTATCAAAATGGCAAGGCAAAGAAAATCACCGCGCCAAGCATTCGTGATATAAATTTTTTGCGATTTGAGAGCGCGCTCAAAAATCCAAAAGGGCTAATGCCTAGCTACAATCTCACAAACTCTGAGCTTGTAGCACTTTATGCGTTTCTAAATCCAAATTTCAAACCACCAAAATGACTTACGAACTCACAAAGAAAAATATCAAATCGCTAACCCTTCGCGTGGATAAAAATGGCGTCATAAAGGTTTCTGCGCCCCGCCGTGTGGATAAAGAATACATCGATAACTTTGTGGCAAAGCATAGCGAGTGGATTGCCAAAAAACGGAAGAAAATCCCTAAATACGCGGACGGAGAGGCGATTTACTATTTTGATGAAAAATATATTTTAGATGTGCGAATCGGCGATAAAAACAGCGTGCGTGAATCGCAGAATCTTTTTGGCGAAAAAACGCTAGAAATCACGCTAAAAGCATTAGATTCGCCACAGATTCAAGCGAATCGCACGGCGCAAATCAAAAAAATGATTTTCAAATGGTATCGCCAAAAATCGCAGAATCTAATCAGCCAAATCATCGCAAAGCACAAAAGCACGATAAATAGGGATGTTTCACATATTAGTTTGCGTGAGATGACTAGCAAATGGGGCAGTTGCAACTACAAAAGCGCGCGAATCTCCCTAAATATCGCACTTTTTGCGCACCCACAGATTTGCTTTGAGTATGTTTTGTGCCACGAACTCGCGCATTTGCTCCACCCAAATCACGGGAGCGGATTTTACGCGGTGCTTGGCGAGTTAATGCCAAATTGGCGTGAAATAAAATCAATATTGAAAGGATAAAAATGGTGGCATTAGTTACAGGCGCAAGTGTGGGCTTTGGGAGAGAAATCGTGCGAAGATTTGCAAATGCAAATCATAAAGTCATCGCCCTTGCACGGCGCGAATCAAAACTAAAAGAATTGCAAGATGAATGCGGGGGCGAAAATGTGGCGATTGTGCCTTGTGATATTTGCGACACGGAGGCGGTTAAGGCGGGTTTGCAAAGTTTAGGCGAGAGCGACAAATCACTGCAAAAAATCGATATTTTGGTAAATAATGCAGGACTTGCGCTTGGGTTATCAAGCGCGGATAAGGCAGAGATTGGCGATTGGGAGCGAATGATTGAAGTAAATATTTTGGCACTCACGCGCCTAACGCATTTGCTTTTGCCCCAAATGGTGGCGCAAAAAAGCGGACATATCATAAATATCGGCTCGATTGCAGGGAGCTATCCCTATCCCGGTGGCAATGTCTATGGCGCGACAAAGGCGTTTGTAAAGCAATTTAGCCTAAATCTCCGCGCGGATTTGTTTGACAAAGGGATTCGCATTAGCAATATTGAGCCCGGACTTTGCGGTGGGAGCGAGTTTTCGCTGGTGCGATTTAAGGGTGATAAAGCAAAAGCAAATGCCGTGTATGATGGCACAGAGCCACTTTTGCCAGAAGATATTGCTGAAATCGTGCTATGGGTTGCGAATCAACCAAAGCGCGTGAATATCAATCGAATCGAAGTTATGCCGACTATGCAAGCGCCAAGTGCGTTAAGCGTCGCTAAAAAAAGTTAGCTGTGGGGCAATTTGTTCTGGGGTAATCATTTGCGTTGTTTTTATGCAAAACTGCGCTCAATGGACGCCAAAGTCCTATCTCGCTTGTTTCACGCAAAAATAATCCAAAGCACTACCGCCATTACTTCGATGGTTGCTTCACTTCGTTCGCAAATTCTGCGAATTGTGATTCGTTACACGAATCAAATTGTAAAATAATCTGTCATTGCGAGGCGAATCGTAGATTCGCCGAAGCAATCCAAAGGGCGCGAATCTAAACGCTAGATTCTGCGAAATGTGTAAAATTCGCAGAATCTACAAAATTTTCATATTTTTTAAGAAAAATTTAAGGGGGGGGGGAATTATAATGCCCTTTTATTTTAATAAAAGGGAGGCTAAATGAAGCTAATTTCTTGGAATATCGAAGGATTGAGGGCAAAGGTTGAGAGTAAAAAATTGCAAGATTTAGTGGCGACACAAAAGCCAGATTTGCTATGTTTGCAAGAGGTAAAGACTGCTGATTTTCCGCACGAGCTTAACGCGCTTGGCTTTAAAAATATCTTGCATAACACACAAAAGCAAAATAGCGGTGTGATGACGCTATGCAACCTTGAAGTTGTGGCGGATAAAAAATGCGAGTTTGCCGATGACGCGCAAGCTAGGGCGATTGAGAGCCATTTTGATGATTTTGTGCTGTTTAATATCTATTTTCCGCTTGGCGACAATGGGCAGTTGGATTATAAAATCAAATTTTACAATGATTTTCTCGCGTATCTCGCAAATTTTAGCGATAAAAAAGTCATAATTTGCGGGGATTTTAATATCGCGCATAAGGATATGGACTTGAATACGCAGTGGAGCGGTGTCGGCACTTTGGCGGAGGAACGGGCATTGATGGATAAACTCATAAAGTTGGGCTTTGTGGATACGCTTCGTGCGATGAATGCGAGCGAGCGCAAAGTCACTTGGATTAGCCATCAAAATCGCAATGCGAAAAATTATGCGGGATTAAGATTGGATTATATTTTCATTAGCGAAAATCTCCGCCCTGCGTTAAAAAACGCCTTTATTGTGGATAGTAGCTTTGGCTCAGACCACAATCCTATCGGCGTGGAGATTGAGTTGTAAGGCTATAAAATGAAAAAGATAATTTACGCCATTGTGGCGATAATGTGTAGTGTGTGCAGTGCGAATGAAATTTGTGGTGATAAGACTTTAAGTGATTGTATAAGTCATTTTGACAAGCAATGCAAAGCTAAAAATTATAGTGCTTGTGGGCTGTAGGAAGTTTGCTTAGTGAGCAAGGACGGTTTGGCGAAACGAAAAAATATCTTGAAATGGTATGTGATAAATCAAATAGCAAAGATAGCTATCAAATAGAGCGAATCGATGGTAGTTTAGGTCCGAAAATGCCTATTATTATAGAAATGCAAATCGCTTGTAGTGCTGTAGCAAACTTATATTACGAAGGATTAGGCGTTAGGCAGGATTATAGCAAGGCATTACAATATAGGAAAAAGGCTTGTGGTTTAGGTAGTGCAGGTGCTTGTAGTGGTGCTGGGTTTTTATATTATGTTGGCGAAGGCACAAAAAAGGATTACAAACTAGCGAAAAAATATTTTGAAAAAGCCTGTAAAATGCAATATGGCGGTGGTTGCAATTTATTGGCTGCAATGTATATGAGTGGCGAAGGTGTCCCAGCAAATTTCTCCAAAGCAAAAGAGCTATTTGGCAAAGCCTGTGATTTTGGGGAACAGGCTGGTTGTGATGCTTATAAAAATCTAAATAAATTAGGCGTGAAATAGGCTGTTTGTGATTCGCTATATTTGGATTGCTTCGCCTTGCTATCGCAAGGACTCGCAATGACGGAGTGGGTGGATTGCCACGACTTGCCTTTGGCAAGTCTCGCAATGACGGAGTTTTTAATTTTTAGATTCTGCGATTCGCATAAAAAAACGCAGAATCTCGCAATGACGGATTATTTTTGAGATTCTTCGCTCGTTTCACTTGCTTAGAATGACAATATAAATTAGATTCTGCGAATCTCACAAAATTCGCAAAATCTAGCGTAAAAATGCAGAATATAGCGCAGAATCGCAGAATCTCCACAAAATAACGCAAAATCTAGCACAGAATCGCAGAATCTAAACTTTTAAAATCTCTTCTTCTTTATGCTTTACCATTTCGTCAGTCTTTTTCACAAACTCATCGGTGATTTTTTGCACTTCATTTTGTCCCGCTCTGCTCTCATCTTCGGTGATATTTTTGTCTTTTTCTAATTTTTTAATCGCATTGTTTGAATCTTGGCGGATATTGCGAAGCGCGATTTTGGTTTTTTCGCCCATCGATTTTGCCTCTTTGGCGATTTGCTCTCTTTGCTCTTTTGTCATTGGGGGGAAAAATAGTTTCACACTCTCGCTGTCGCTATTTGGATTTACTCCGATATTTGCCTCTGCGATGGCGCGTTCGGTGTCTTTCAATAGATTTTTATCCCACGGCGTTACGATTATCGTGGTGGCATCTTGCGCAATCACCGAGCCAATTTGATTTAGCGGTGTGGGAGTGCCATAATAATCCACGCGAATATTATCCAAAATGCTGATAGACACCTTGCCACTGCGAAGCGTGGAAAAGTCGCGTTTTAGGGCGTCAATGCTCTTTTGCATACTCTCTTTTGTGTGATTATAGACTTCATTTAGCATCATTTATCCTTTTTGCCAAAGGGCGAATCGCCCACATTTGGCGCATCAAACTCTAATTTTTTGGGTTCAGGCGCACTTTGTGGCACTTCGATTTTTTTGTTATCAAAGACGGATTTGCTCGTTTCTTTATTGTAAAAATACCCTAGCGCGATGGTGTTTATGATGAAAACTAGCCCCGCAATCATCGTAAATTTCGCTAAAAATCCAGCCGGACCTTTCGCGCCAAAAAGGCTCTCATTGCTCCCGCTATACACGCCAAGCCCGATACTTGAACTTTTCTGCAAAAGGACTGCGATTGTGATGATGATTGATAGTAGAATCTGCACCGCTAAAAGAATGCTTGTCATTGCGTAACTCCGTTTGTTTTATGTTGTTTTTATGGATTTTGAAAAAATAAAAGTTGCGATTGTAGCATAAAAATCTTAAAAAAATATTTATTCGAATCGATTCGCAGAATCTAGCGTGTTTTTCGCAAAATCTAGTGCGATTTCGTAGAATCTTTTTGCAGAATCTCGCACATTTTCGCAGAATCTACACAAAAAAAATACAAAAAAATGATTTTTATTCTTATTTAAGTTTTGCTTTGCTAAAATCGCGCTTTTTAAATTTAAAAATCGAAAGGACAAAAAATGAAGTTTTTTAAGATAGTTACGCTTGGCGTGGCATTTAGCGCGATTTTAGGTGCAAGTGAAGTGAATATTTATTCACATCGTCATTATGACACGGACAAGGGCATTTTCAAGGCATTCACGGACAAAACGGGCATAAAAGTCAATGTGCTTCAAGCAAAAGCAAACGAACTCGCCCAAAGGCTTGAATCTGAGGGCAAAAACAGCAAGGCAGATATTTTCATGACAGCAGACGCGGGTAATTTAGAGCAAGTGCGCGTAGCGGGGCTTTTTCAAAGCGTTACTAGCAAAACGATTGAAAATCTCTCGCCAAAAGCGTGGCGTGGCAAGAATAATGAGTGGTTTGCCATATCCAAACGCGCTAGGATTATCATTGCTTCAAAAGAGCGCGTCCCAAAGGGCAGCATTGCAAATTATGAGGATTTGACGGATAAAAAATGGAGCGAAAAAGTGCTTGTGCGAAGTTCAAGCGCGGTGTATAATATTTCGTTGCTCTCGCAAATGATTGAAACGCTTGGACGCGATGAAGCAAAGGCGTGGGCGAGTGGTATCGTCCAAAATATGGCGCGAACTCCAAAGGGTGCGGATAGAGACCAGATTCGCGCGGTGTATGCGAAAGAAGGCGATGTGGCGATTTCAAATAGCTATTATTTAGGGCATTTGCTAAATTCTAAAAATACAAATGATAAAAAGGCGGGAGAGAGCGTCTATGTGATTTTCCCAAATCAAGATGGGCGTGGCACTCACATAAATGTAAGTGGCATAGGTGTGCTTAAAAACGCGCCAAATAAGGCAAATGCAATCAAATTAGTAGAGTTTTTGCTATCCCCCGAAGCACAAAAAATGCTAACTGATGGCAACTTTGAATATCCAATAAATCCAAGTGTCGAGCCAAATGCACTTTTAAAAAGCTGGGGCGAGTTCAAAGTGCAAGAGCCGGACTTTGAGAGCTATTACAAAAATGCAAAAGAGGCGTTGAAAATCTTTGATGAAGTGGAGTGGAAGTAGTTTTGGCGGTGTGATGAAAATGCAAAGCGGTTTGAAAGCATAAGCGCAGAATCTATGAAAAATCTAAATTTTAAGTGGATTTTTCCTGCGATTATTCTCGCAGGATTCGTGCTTGTGCCGATTTTTGTAGTTATTTTTCATTTGCCATTTATTGATTTAGGGACGCTTAGTCATTTAAGCAAATTCGTGCTACCGCGCTATATTTTGGGTAGTGCGATTTTGCTTTTTGGGGTGCTAATTTGCACTTTGATTTTAGGTATTTTAAGCGCGTATTTAATCGCATTTTATGACTTTTTTGGACGCAAAATCTTTGAAGTCGCCCTTATTTTGCCACTTGCCATCCCAGCGTATATTATGGGATTTGCGTGGGTGAATCTATGCGAATTTGAGGGTGTGATACCCACGCTATTTGGGATAGATTCGCGCATTGATATTATGAATATGTTTGGCGCGATTTTGATTTTGTCTTTTTCGCTCTACCCTTACATTTATTTTTTTACCAAAAACAATTTTTCGCAGAATCTTGGCACGATAATTCGTAGCGCACAAAGTTTGAGTGGCTCATCTATGCGGATTTTTTGGAGAGTTGTTTTGCCATTTTGTCGCGTTAGCATTGTGGGGGCGAGTTTGCTAGTGCTAATGGAGACGCTAAGTGAATATGGGCTTGTGTCGTATTTTGGCGTGGATTCATTTAGTGCGGGGATTTTTCGCACTTGGCTTGGCGGTGGCGATGAAAGCAGTGGCGTTGCGCTATCGGCGGTTATGATAATTTTTGTATTTATAATTGTGGTAGCTGAATCCTATCAGCGCAAATCGCGCTCTTACGCACAAAGCGCGTTTTTGCCTACTCCACGACAAAAATTGCGTGGATTTAAAAATGCACTTGCGTTTTTTATGTGCTTTGCAGTGCTATTTTTTGCCTTTATTGTGCCATTTGCGTGGCTTTTGTATTGGGGGCTTTATGATGTGGCGCAAACCTTTCCCAAATTTACAAGCGCGATGATTTATAGCTTGGTGATGTCGTTTAGTAGCTCATTTGCAATCGTTTTAATCGCGTATTTTCTTTGCTTTGTGGTGCGACTTGGCGGTGGCAAAGTGGCAAAGGCGATTTTAGCACTCGCAAGTCTTGGATATGCAATCCCGGGCGCGGTTGTGGCGATTGGCATTTTGCTATTTTTGGGCTTTATAAATGCCAAAATTTTATCTCCGCTAAATATCGCTTACGCGCTTGGCGGGGGATTTGCGGTGCTATTTTTTGGATATTTGGTGCGATTTTTGGCATCGGGCATATTTGCGATTCAAAGCGGATTTACCAAAATCCCGCGAAATTTTGACTTTGTAGCGTTAAATCTCAAAGCCACTCCGCTTCGCATTTTTACCAAAATCCACTTCCCGCTAATCCGCACTAGCCTAGCACTCGCCTTTGTCATCGTGGCAATCGACATTTTAAAAGAGCTCCCCATCTCTACGATTTTGGCGAGTTCGGGCTATCAAACTTTGGCAGCAGCAGCCTTTGGATACAGCGACAATGAGCAAATCTATGACGCCGCCTTGCCTAGTTTGCTAATCGTGCTTTTTGCGCTAATCCCAACGCTTCTAATGCACTTTTTGCATAAAAATGATGGAGGCGCGAAATGAAAATTTTAACCATAAAAAATCTAATCAAATCTTTTGGCAAAACGCCCGTGTTGCGGGATATTAGCTTTGAAGTGGGGGATGGCGAAATCGTAGCGATTTTAGGGGAGAGTGGCTGTGGCAAAAGCACACTTTTAAGCGCGATTGCGGGATTTTTTGGCATAGATGGCGGAGAGATTTGGCTATATGGTGAAAAAGTCGCAGATTCTGCGAATTTTGCCCCGCCAAAAGAGCGCAATGTCGGCATTTTGTTTCAAGACTACGCGCTATTTCCGCATTTTAGCGTGAAGGATAATATTTTGTTTGGTATCGCGCATTTGCCAAAGGCAGAGCAAAAACAACGCTACGATGAGCTAGTGGCGATGCTTGGGCTTGAAACGCTTGGCACTCGCTATCCGCACGAGATTAGTGGCGGACAGCAACAGCGCGTGGCACTAGCGCGCTCTCTTGCCCCGCGCCCCAAAATGATTTTATTTGATGAGCCATTTTCAAATCTCAATCACACGATGAGCGCGAGAATGCGAAGCGACATAAAGGCGATTTTACGCACACACGGGCTTTCTGCGATTTTTGTGACGCACGATAGGGAGGATGCCTTTGCTTTGGCGGATAAAATCATTTTGATGGAGGGCGGTAAAATCATCGATAAAGGCACTCCAAAAGAGCTTTATGAGAACCCAAAAAGTGCGCAAAGTGCGGAGTTTTTGGGTGTGATAAATGTGATTGAAAAAAGTGCGATTGAGAATGTGAAAAATGCGAATTTTCGCAAATTTTTAGAATCAAAAAATGGACTAATTCGCCCAAAAGACTTGCGGATAGTGGATTTTGTGGGCGTGGATTCGCAAGTTTCACAAGATTTGCGAAAAACAGATTTGATAGATTCGCACAAAATGGAGCAAGATTCGCAAGATTCGCGCATTTCACACGCGATTCAAGCCGAAGTTTTGGAGAGCGTTTTTTATGGCGATTATTATGAAATCATCGTGTGCGTGGAGAATCTACGCTTTACACTGCAAACATTTTTTAAAATAGATTCAAAAGAAATAATGCTAAAATTTAATTAGATTCTGCGAATTCAGCCAAAAACGCAGAATCTGCGCTAGATTCTGCGCTTATTTTCCATCACTTGCGAGATTCTGCGTTTTTCTGTATTTTTTTCGTCATTGCGAGATTCTGCGTTCGCAATGACGACGCAGGGCAGATTCTGCGAAATCTAATCTAACAACAACTCTTTTGCGATTTTATCGCGCACCTCGCGCCCTAGCAGGTATTCCACAATCGCAAGGGCAAAAAGCGTGGCACTTGTAGGACCATTTGCGGTGATGATATTTTCATCGATAACCACGCGCTCCGCGCAATATTTCGCACTCGAACTTATCGCATTCTCACAGCTTGGGTAGCAGGTAAATTTATTTTTTAGCACACCTGCCTTGCCTAGCACGATTGGCGATGCGCAAATCGCCGACACTAGCTTCCCTTGCGCGTTTAGCTCTTGCAGTGCCTTTATCACAAAATTATCATTACAGAGATTTTGCATACCATCATAGCCACCGGCAAGGGCGATTGCGCTAAATTCGGCTAAATTTACCGCGCTCAAATCGCACTCGCTTTGCAAAATGATATTATGCGCCCCGCACACAGACTTTTCGCGCCCTGCCAAAACCACGCAAAGCCCAGAGCGGCGCAAAATATCCACAATGCTAACTAGCTCAATTTCCTCAAATCCGCGCAAAATAGGCACTAAAACTTTCATTTTCCCCCCTTAAATTTAAATGCGAAATTATGGCAAAATCACTCTTAAATCGCAGAATCTAGCGGAGATTCTGTGATTTTTCTGTCACTTGCGAGATTCTGCGTTCGCAATGACGACGCGGGGCAGATTCTGCGATTTTATTGATTTTTTTCATTAGATTCTGCGATTTTCTACAATTTTCGCAGAATCTAAAAAAATTTTATTTTTTAAGCAAAATTTAAGTTTTTGGGGGGGGTAAAATTATGCTTTTAGATTTTAGATTTAAGAAGGTTAAATGAAAGCTACGATTATATTTTTGCTAGGGATTTTATTTTTTAGTGGATGTTCTTTGCAAGAGCCTATGACGCCACAAGAAATAGATGAAAAAGCCATCGCACCACATAAGCGAATCAAACTTTTCTCCCCGCCACCAAATGGCTATGCAAGGTTGATAATGTATAGAGATAGCGTGGTTTTTGATGGTAGTAGATATGATATTTTTGTGAAATACAAGCATTATGGTTTATATGACAAGACTTTATTAAGCGATATGGTGTTCGATAGAGCATTATGTAAAATTGAGTAGTGATACTAGTTGCATTGTAAATATCAAAGCTGGACAGCCCATCGCATTAGTGGGCGAAAAGAAAGTAGGTATGGCTTCTTGGGTGATTGCTGGTGTTTTGATGTCTCCATTATTGTTAATCATAAATGCAATAGAGCACAATAGTTTAGATTATATGGCAGTTTTTACGCCCAAAAATCAGCATATTTATTGCATTAACTTTACAATGAATGATAATTTTCGTCAATTTAGAGATGGGCGCACCTGCCTAGCGGAATATAGGGCAATATATAAGTCAAAACATAGGGATGAGCAAAAAGAGTGGTTTGATGACTTGGTAGATAGTGGCGATAAACGCGCATATAAGGAATAAAGATGAAAAAAATTGCAGTGATATTTGTGGTGATTTTTGCGCTATTTGGCGATGACTTGCCCTATGATTATATTGAAGATTCTGCGCCAAAGATTACCAAAAAGAATGTAAAGCGCATAGCAAAGAAAAACGCAGAGATAAAACTAGCAAAGCAAGAAACAAGCGGATTTTTCTTGGGATTTGGCGGAACATTGGCAAATCCAAGCGCGACTAGTGAATATAGCAGGAAAATTAGAGTATATTCTGCTCTTATGCATAGTTATTGGGGAGCAAACTATGTTTATACATTGTGGGGAACTTACTATCCTGCAAATGTCGATGGCGGATTTGAAGCGTTGCTAGGATATAAGCACTTTGCAAATCCATACTTTGGAGTGCGCTCTTATTTGGATTACAATGCGCGATTTTTGGATTTATTACATTCGCATAATTTCACCGCTAACTTTGATATGCTAATAAATTTTGTGACAACCAAACCTTTAAAGGTGGGATTTGTGCTAGGATTTGGCTATGGGCTAGTGTATGAGCGCGTAAATAGCGATATTTGCAAGTATTTTAATGGTTGCAATATAATAGGCGAGACGATGCAGGGGAACTTTGGAGTGCGCTTTGTGATTTACAACAACAGCGCGATTGAAGTGCTATTTCAGCCGCGATATTCGGGTAGATTGCTTACGGAATTATACAAAAGTAGCTACGGCACATATTATGGCACATATCACTACGAGTTATTAAATGAAATTACAGAAGTCGCGATGATAGGCACTTTGCGATTTGTATATACATTTTAGTGTGTCTCTTTATGCAACTTTCGCACGGCGTAAATCGCGCTTGTGAGCGTGGATAGGGCGATGCCTAGCAAAAATGGGATTGCGAAAAATGCGCCGTTATTGATGAGTGCGATGACGCTAATCCCCAAAAATGCGTAGGATAAAAGGCGAAAAAGTCCAAATGAGATTTTTGCACCGATGAAAAATCGCTCTTTTTTGGGGAGAGATTCAGGGGTAGATTCTGCGATTTGTGCGTCAGATTCTGCGATTTTCTGCGATTTTTTTGTCATTGCGAGATTCTGCGTAGCAGAATCGTGGCAATCCATATTATTATTTTTTTGGATTGCTTCGGCACTTCGTGCCTCGCAATGACGAAGCGAAGCAGAATCTGCGAGATTTTCGCCATTTTGCCACTTTGATTCACTTGATTCTTTTCGCAAAAAGGGCTGCACCCCGCTCCCGCTCCCCCCGACTTCATTTAAATTGTGTTCCCAAAAAGCAGCCGCTTTTTCGCTTTTAGGGGGAGTGCCTCGCTTATCCGCTTCTAGCAAAAAATCGGCGGTTGCACTACTGCAACCTTGAATCCGATTTTTTGCACCACGAAGCGGGCGAGATTCGGGTGCTTCGCACGGATTTGATTTTTTTTTGGATTGCTTTGCGCGAATCTGCGATTTGCCTCGCAATGACGGATTTTTTGAATCTTTTAAATCCTCCGCAATTCTAGTATCTTGCGCGAGATTCGTGGGTTGTGCCGAAAAATTCGAGCGAGATAGAACTGATGGTTCATCGAGCGAGAATTTTTCAAACTCCCGCGAAGGTCGCGTGAGAGACGAATTGCCAATACCCAAAGACGAATTGCATTCACTTACCTTTCTCATTACCGAGCGATATGAACTCCGCACAATCATCATCGCCCCCACCCACGCCACTTCAAAACTTATCAAAAATCGCACATCAAGCACCGCCACAATCAAAGCGCACACGAGATTCGCGCATAAAATCAGCATTTTTCGCCCTTTGCAATCAGCAAATAATACGCCACCAGCGCAAAAATCGCAATCACACCGCACCCCAAAAACGCCACGCTAAAATCCCACGCCCCAATCGCAAATCCCAAAAAATATGGTCCCACCCCCGCGCCCAAGTCTATCATCATAAAATATGTCGCTGTGGCAAGTCCCAATTTGTCCTTTGGCGCGAGTTTGATGGCGAGACTTTGCGCCGATGAGACGAAGTTGCCATAGCCAAAGGCACAGCAAATCGCCCCCAAAATTAGCACGAATCCATTTTGCGCAAAAGCGATTAAAACAAGCGCAAGTGCGAGAAAAACAAGCGATGGCGCGATGATTGCATTATGCCCTTTGATATCAAAAATGCGCCCAGCAAAAGGGCGAATGAGAAGCGAAGTCACCGCATACACGATAAAAAACGCCGAGCCGGCTTCTATCAGCCCCCGCTCTTTGCAATACGCGCCAATAAAGCTCAAAATCCCGCCAAAGCAAAACGCTACCAAAAATCCCACAAACGCAATACGCAAGGCACTTGGCTCGATAAATTCAAGCAATTTTGTTTTTAGCGAGTGAGTGCGTGGCTCAAAGTGCAATGCGCCCTTTTTTAGCTCACGCACCTTCATCGCAAACACACACAAAATCGCACACGCTATAAACCCAAGCGACACGCAAAATCCCGCGTCAAACGCACTATGATTCACCAAATACACCGCCACAAAGGGCGCAATCCCACTTGCCACCACGCTACTAAGCCCATAATACCCAATGCCAACGCCCCGCTTAAAACTCGGTATCATTCGCGCTACAATCGTCCCGCACACGCTAGAACACAGCCCAAAGCTAAGTCCGTGCAAAAATCTAGTGAGATTTAGCAATGCGATATTGTGCGCGAAAAAATACAGCGCATTAAACGCAAGGGAGGCAAAAAGCCCCAAAATAAGCCACTTTTTAAGATTGAGCTTATCCAAACTTTTGCCAACGCAAAGTCTAGCCATCATCACGCCGATGACAAAAATCCCACTTGCAAACCCCGCCACCGCGCTTTTTGCGTGCAAAATATCCAACGCATAGCTTGTCGAAATGATGGTGGTTAGGTAAAAACTCGCCGATATGCAAAAATTTATCCAAATCACAGCGATGAAATAGAAATTAAAAAGATTGTATCGTTTTGTCATCAAAATCCTTTATGTGCGGTGCTGTGGCGTTTTTAAGCTATTTTTCATTTCTGTATTTTGGATTTTCTTTGATTTTTTCAAAGTCGCGCAGTTCGGCTTTATAGACTTTATAGACATTTAAAATAGCAGCGGCAATCCCCCACGCCACGCCTAAAAATAGCACCCAAAAAACGCCAAAGATTTTTTGCATTAGCACTCCCGCGCCGATGCCTAGCAAAATCGCTACGACAATGGAGATGCCAAGTGAGAGTCCATTTGCGCCTTTTATTAGGGGACGAAGTTTGGGCTGTGTGTGTTCGTCATTCTGTGCGAGTGCAACGAGCGAAGAATCTCTTTTTTGAGATATTTCGCTTCGCTCAATATGACAAAATGAAGTGCGATTCACAGAATCTGCGTCATTTTCCGTCATTGCGAGATTCTGCGAAGCAGAATCGTGGCAATCCATAGGATTGAATAAAGAAACTTCGGCTTTGCCTTGTTTTGTGAGCGAAGCGAAACAACCATCTATTTTTAGATTCTGCGATTCTGCGATAAAATCGCCGTTTTTTAGATTAGATTCGCTAGTTTTTTTTCGCAAAAAGGGCTGCACCCCCCTCCCCGCTCCCCCTACGCGCCAAAAAGCAGCCGCTTTTTCGCTTTTAGGGGGAGAGCCTCGCTTATCCGCTTCTAGCAAAAAATCGGCGGTTGCACTACTGCAACCTTGCTCCCGATTTTTTGCACCACGAAGCGGGCGAGATTTGGGTGCTTCGCACGGATTTGATTTTTTTATAGATTGCTTCGTTGCACTCGCTTCGCTTCGTGCGCCTTGCAATGACGAAATAGGGGGAGATTCTGCGTTTTGTCCCCCTTCCCTTGCGGAGGGGGTTAGGGGGTGGGTATTTTTTATTTTAGATTCTGCGTTTTCGTGCGAGATTCTGCGATTCACAGAATCTGCGTCATTTTCCGTCATTGCGAGATTTTGCGTAGCAAAATCGTGGCAATCCACATTTAGATTCTGCGTTGTTATGTAAGATTCTGCGATTTTTGTATTTTTCGCATTATTATTTTTTTGCATTTTTAACCCACCCCCTTAATCCCCCTCCGCAAGGGAGGGGGAGATTTTGAGATTCTGCGATTTTTTTGTCATTCTGAGCGAACGAAGTGAGCGAAGAATCTCTGTTTTTTGAGATATTTCGCTTCGCTCAATATGACAATTTTTTTTGGATTGCTTCGGCGAATCTATCGATTCGCCTCGCAATGACAAATCATTTGAATTGCTTCCACTATCCATTTTTTAGCTCTTCAAACACTACTTCACACGAATCTACTACCCTATCAATGACAGATTCGTCCATCGCCGTGCAAACAAAGCCTGTTTCAAATGTTGATGGCGCAAAATACACACCGCGCTCTAACATTTTTTGATGAAACTTCGCAAAAAGCAAGGTCACGCTCTTTTTGGCATCATCGAAATTTCGCACAGGCTTGTCATTAAAGAAAAAGCCAAACATACTGCCACGCACCGCAGTTTGCATTGCAAAGCCAAAGCGATTCGCCCTATCTTGCATTCCTTTTGTAAGACGCAATGCCAAACTCTCTAACCGCCCATAGATATTACTATCGCGCTTTATTTGCTTCAACACCGCTAATCCCGCCGATACAGCGATAGGATTGCCACTCAAAGTCCCCGCTTGATAAACCGCGCCTGTGGGGGATAGCATTTCCATAATGTCGCTTCGTCCGCCAAATGCCGCTAGTGGCAATCCTCCGCCGATGACTTTGCCAAAAGTCGCCAAATCGGGCGTTACTTCATAAAATCCAAGTGAGCCTTTTAAGGACGCGCGAAATCCGCTCATCACCTCATCAAAAATTAGCACCGCGCCAAAAATATCGCAAAGCTCTCTTACACCTTTGATAAACTCCGCTTCCGCAGGGACTAGCCCCATATTTCCCGCAATCGGCTCGATTATCACGCACGCGACGCCTCTACTTCCACTTTGGCCACTTGCCTTAAAACACGCTTTTAGCGAATCCAAATCATTATATCGCGCCACAAGCGTGTGTTTGCTAAAATCCTGCGGCACACCGGGCGAACTAGGATTACCAAAAGTAGCACAGCCACTTCCCGCACTCACAAGCAATGAATCGCTATGCCCGTGATAGCAGCCATCAAACTTTATAATATCATCTCTCCCTGTAAATGCCCGTGCCAAGCGAATCGCACTCATTGTCGCCTCCGTGCCAGAGCTTACAAGGCGAATCTTTTCGATTCCATCATACACTTCGATAATCTCTTTGGCGAGTTTTGTCTCCATCGTAGTGGGCGCACCATAGCCCACGCCACGCTCTAATGCCTCTCTTATTGCTTCAAGTGTCGCGCTATCTTTATGCCCTAAAATAAGCGGTCCCCAGCTCTGCACGAAATCGACATATTTGTTATTGTCCTCATCGATGAGATAGCAACCATTCGCGCTTTTTATCATTCGTGGATTCCCGCCCACAGAGCTAAATGCGCGGACAGGCGAATTTACGCCCCCTGCAATCACTGCCTTTGCTTCGTTGAAGTCGTTTATGGAGTTTAAAATATTCATTTTACGCCTTTGAATCAAAAAAATTTTAGTAATTATACTACTTTAAAGCGTGTAAAATATACAAATTTTATGAAATTTTGTGTAATTTTTCTTGCTTTTTTTGCAAAATTTCATATAATGCCAAACTTTTTAAACGATAATTTTTATCAAATTTGACAAATATAAAGGAAATGAAATTGAAGGAAGTTTATTTAGATAACAATGCCACGACAATGGTGGATAGCGCGGTTTTTAGCGCGATGAGTGATTATTTTTGCAAACATTATGGCAATCCAAATTCACTTCACAAAATCGGCACGGACACGCATAAGCCTTTGCGCGAAGCATTTGATAAGATTTATGACGCAATAGGCGCAGATTCGAGCGATGATGTCATAATCACTTCGTGTGCTACGGAGTCAAATAATTGGGTGCTAAAAGGCGTGTATTTTAATGAATTGCTAAAAAATAATGGCAAATTAGGCGATAAAAATCATATCATCACCACACAAGTAGAGCACCCCGCGATTAGCTCAACTTGCGCGTTTTTGGAGGAATTAGGCGTGAAAATCACCTATATTCCTGTAAATAGCAAGGCTGGGATTGACGCTTCTGCCGTGCGTGATGCGATTACGCCACAAACTATGCTAGTTAGCGTAATGTGGGCAAATAACGAAACAGGCGTGATTTTCCCCGTGCAAGAAATCGGGGCGATTTGCAAAGAAATGGGCGTTTTATTCCACACGGACGCCGTTCAAGCGATTGGCAAGATTCCTGTAAATGTGCGCGAATCAAATGTAGATTTTTTGAGTTTTAGCGCACATAAATTTCACGGACCAAAGGGCATTGGCGGACTTTATATTCGCGCTGGATTGGAGCTGATACCACTTTTTCACGGCGGAGAGCAAATGCAAGGCAAACGCAGTGGGACGCTAAATGTGCCTTATATCATCGGTATGGGCGAAGCGTTTGCGCTTGCAAAGGCGCATTTGGATTTTGAAGCTGACAAAGTGCGACAAATGCGCGACAAACTTGAAAGCGCGCTTTTAGCGCACGATGATGTGCTGATAATTGGGCGCGATTCGCCCCGTGTGCCAAATACGATTTTGGCAAGTATTCGAGGCATTGAGGGCGAGGCAATGCTTTGGGATTTAAACAAAGCTGGGATTTGCGCATCTACGGGCAGTGCGTGTGCAAGTGAGGATTTGGAGGCAAATCCTGTGATGAGTGCCATCGGCGCGGACAAAGAGTTAGCGCACACGGCGATTCGATTATCCTTATCGCGATTCACAACCGAATCTGATATTGATTATGCCATTGGCGTGATAGATTCGGCGATTAAGCGACTTCGCAATATTTCAAGTTCATATTAAAAGGAAAAAGTTATGGGAAAAGATAATTTATTAGGCGGTTCATTGTGGGAGGCGTATTCTAAAAAAGTCCAAGAGCGAATGGACAATCCCACGCATTTGGGCGTTATCACACAAGAGGACGCAGACAAAAAAGGCGCGAAACTAATCGTAGCAGACTATGGCGCGGAGGCTTGTGGCGATGCGGTGCGACTATATTGGCTGGTTGATTCAAATGACACGATAATCGATGCGAAATTCAAAAGTTTTGGCTGTGGGACGGCGATTGCAAGTAGTGATATGATGGTAGAGCTTTGCCTAAATAAAAAAGTCCAAGACGCCGTAAAAATCACAAATATCGATGTCGAAAAGGCGTTAAGAGATGAGCCAAACACTCCCGCAGTGCCCGGACAAAAAATGCACTGCTCTGTAATGGCTTACGATGTGATTAAAAAGGCAGCGGGGCTTTATTTGGGCAAAAGCGCGGAGGATTTTGAAGATGAAATCATCGTGTGCGAATGTGCGCGGGTTAGCCTATCTACGATAAAAGATGTGATACGCCTAAATGATTTGAAATCCGTTGAGGAAATCACGCAATACACCAAAGCAGGGGCGTTTTGCAAGTCTTGTATAAAGCCGGGAGGACACGAAAAAAGAGAGTATTATTTGGTGGATATTTTGCGTGATGTCCGCGCTGAAATGGAGGCTGAAAAGCTAAAAGCAAACGCCACAAAGTCAAGCGCAGGGACGCTAGAATTTAAAGATATGACAATGGTGCAAAAGGTAAAGGCGATTGATAAAATCATTGATGAAAATATCCGCCCTATGCTTATGATGGATGGCGGAAATATGGAAATCATCGACATTAAGGAAACTAGCGATAATTTTATCGATGTGTATATCCGCTATTTGGGCGCGTGTAGTGGCTGTGCGAGTGGCTCTAGCGGCACACTTTTTGCAATCGAATCGATTTTGCAAGAAAATTTGGCAGAAAATATAAGAGTGCTACCGATTTAAGATTTTGCGAGATTTATTTTAAGATTCTGCGAAAAATGCGCTAGATTCTGCGAATTTTGGCGAGATTCTGCGTTTTTATTTTAAGATTCTGCGAATCGCAGAATCTGCCCTCACTTATTTCGTCATTGCGAGAAGTCGCACTTTGGGCGACTTCGTGGCAATCTATAAATCAGTTTTATGGATAGCTTTGGCAAATCAAAATTTGCCTCGTGATAACGGACAATGGCGAGATTCTGCGTTTTTATTTTAAGATTCTGCGAAAAACGCGCTAGATTCTGCGTTTTTATTTTAGATTCTGCGAATCGCAGAATCTTAACACCACAAAATCACAAAAATCCACATTTAGATTCTGCGAATCGCAGAATCCACCCCAAAAAATCATCATTTTTGTTATAATCTTTCACTTTTGAGGGAGATTCTGCGAATCTTTGGAGATTCTGCGATTTTTTAGCGAGATTCTGCAAATTTTTGGCGAGATTCTGCAAATTTTTGGCGAGATTCTGCAAATTTTTGGCGAGATTCTGCGAATTTTGCAGAATCTGTAAAATTGGGAGATTTTTATAATTTTTGGAGGTAGGAAATGAGTGCAAAACCAAATTACACACACTTCATAAGCAAGGCAAAATCAATCTGCATTGGGCGCGTTTGGGATTCGCGCTTAATGCGATACGCACTAGGCGTTGATGCGAGCTGTTATAGCTATGTGCCAAAAGTCGTCATTCGCGCAAATAGCGAAGACGAAATCATCGCACTTTTGGCATTAGCGCGAAAATACCACACGCCTATCACTTTTCGCGCCGCAGGGACTTCATTAAGCGGACAATGCAGTAGCGATTCTGTGCTTGTTATCGCAAATGAGGGTTTTAAAAGCATTAAAGTTAATGGCAATGTCATCGAATGTGGCTGTGGCGTGATTGGCTGCGAGGCAAATGCGGCGTTAGCGAAGTTTGGCAAAAAGATTGGACCAGACCCAGCGACTATCACAACCGCACTAATTGGCGGGATTTTTAATAACAATTCAAGCGGAATGTGCTGTGGCGTGGAGCAAAATAGCTACAACACCATTCATTCTGTTCGTGCGGTGCTAACAGACGGCACTATCATCGATACAAGCGATAAAAATAGCGTTGAATCTTTTTGTAAAACCCACGCACACATTGTAGAATCTCTGCAAAAACTCCGCGCCGAAATTTTAGCCGACAAAGAGCTAACCGCACTCATCGCGCGAAAATACAAAATCAAAAACACCACAGGATACAGCATAAACGCCCTAGCAGATTTTAGCGACATTGCGGACATTTTAAATCACATTTTAATCGGCAGCGAGGGGACTTTGGCATTCATTAGCAAGGTGCGCTACAACGCCGTGATTGACGCGAAATTTAAAGCGTGTGGATTGCTATTTTTTGCGGATTTGAGTGAGGCGAGTAAGGCGGTTGTCGCACTATCCAAACTTGGGCGAGACAAAGTTGTGAGCGCGGAAATGATGGATTATGCCTGTCTTATGGCGGTTAAAGATAGCGAAGGGATACCTAGCATAGTCAAAGAGTGCAAAGAGGGCTATTCGTGCATTTTATTTCAAAGCGAATCACAAGAGATTTCAACGCTAGAATCAAATCTAGTCGCCATAAAAGCGGAGTTAGAATCCATCAAAATGCCATTTGCGCCGTTGTATTCAAAGGATTCGCGTGAGTATGATGCGTGGTGGAAGATTCGCAAGGGAATCTTGCCTATTGTCGCAGGGACGCGCCCCAAAGGGACTACGATTATCACCGAAGATGTGTGCTTTGAGATTGATAAATTTACCGATGGCGTGGCGTGGTTGCAAGAGTTGTTTAAGAAATATGGCTTTGATGGCGTGATTTTTGGACACGCGTTAGCGGGGAATCTGCATTTTAATATCACGCCCGATTTAAAGGACAAAAAGCAATATGAAAATTTTGCCGCGCTTGTGGAGGAAATGAGTAGCAAAGTCGCGCTAATGGGCGGTAGTGCCAAAGCAGAGCACGGCACAGGGCGAATGGTCGCGCCATTTGTGGAAATCGAGTGGGGCAAAAAGGCTTACGCAATCAATGTGGCGATAAAAAATGCCTTTGATGGGACGCGACTTTTGAATCCAGATGTCATAATCAGCGATGATGCGACAATTTTTAAGAAAAATCTCAAATCCGCGCCCAAAAATCTGCTCAACCTGCCCGAAAATAGTGAGATGATAAATCGCTGTATGGAGTGCGGATTTTGCGAGAAAAACTGCCCATCGCGTGAGATTGCGCTAACACCGCGCCAGCGAATCGCAGTGCTACGCGAAATCACACGACTTTTAGAGGATGGCAAAAAGTATGAGGCAGATGCACTTTTGAGCGAATATGAATACTTTGGCGATGAAACTTGCGCGGGGTGCTCATCGTGCCTTGCACTTTGTCCGCTTGGGATTGATACCGCAAATGTCGCCTTTGAGTTGCGAAAAGCTATGAGTGGCAAAACGCAGAAATTCGCGCAAAAAATCTATGATAATTTTAGTGCGATTTTGGGTGTGGCGCGTGGGGGACTGCGAATCTACCGCTTGGCAAGTGTGATAATTAGTGAATTTTGGATTAGTAAAATCACAGGCACATTACATAAATTAAGCGCAAATCTGCCCTTTACTCCGCCATTTATGCCCCGCGCAAATGCTTATAATCTCACAAATAAGGGCGAAAATCTGCCTGAAAAAGTCGTGTATTTCACTTCTTGCACGAATCGCATTTTTGCCCCAAATGCCAAACAACGCGACAAACGCCCTTTGCAAGAAGTGGTGGAGAGCATTTGTGCGAAGGCAAAAATTGGCATAATTTATCCGCACAAAATCAAGCAAATGTGCTGTGGCAAGTCGTTTGAGGATTATGAGAGCATAAAGGCGCAAAATATGGCATTTTTAGAATCTGAGCTAGAAAAGGCGACTTGTGGCGGGAAATATGCGATTTTAACAGACCATTCGAGTTGTTTTTACTCTACGATTACGCAGTTTGGGGATAGATATAAAGTGTATGACATTAGCGAATTTATTTTAAGCATAAGCGACAAACTTGCGTGGTGCAAGGTGGATTCGCCACTTTTGGTGCATAGACTTTGTTTGCTAAAAAAGATGGGCAAGGATAGCGCGATAATAGAAGTGGCAAAGCTATGCAGCGATGATGTGCGCGTGGTAAAAAGCTTTGAGTGTTGCGGATTTGCGGGTAAAAAGGGCTTTTTCACGCCAGAGCTCAACAAGTCTAGCACGGCGCATTTGGCAGATGAGAGCGCGACAAATATCATCGGTGTGAGTTCAAGTAGCACTTGTGAGATAGGACTTTGCGCGTATGGTGAGAGTAAATTTCAAAGCGTGGCGTATTTAGTAGATAAAGCGACTAGCGCGAAATAGGTGCGCTCAATTCGTCTTTGGGTGCATCTTTCGCACTTGTGAAAATTTTGGGGATTTCGCAGACTCCAAGTCTAGTCTCACACCCAAAAAATTTTAAAACTACAAAACTTCCACCGCAAAATACTAGAATTGTTTTTAAAGGCAAAAAAACGCCGTCATTGCGAGAAAATGCGTAGCATTTTCGTGGCAATCCAAATCAAATTGTCATTCTGAGCGAGTGAAACGAGCGAAGAATCTAAAAAAATCGTCATTGCGAGGCGCACGAAGCGAGGAGAGTGCAACGAAGCAATCCAAGATTCTGCGATTTCGCAGAATCTAAAATATTTTCTGCTACAATTCATCTTTTATTTTTGAAAATAAGGATGTGAAAATGAAAGAGTTGATTAAAAAAAGTTTGATTTTTAAGGTGCTAAATCCCTTGCGCTTGGCGATTCTGCGAATGTGGGAGAAGCGATTAAGCGATGAGGAATACTTCAAAAAAC
>NZ_JBSIUR010000008.1:0-108308 GCF_053654655.1 Helicobacter sp. 23-1045 | reverse complement strand
AATACTATCTCTAATAGATATTGACTTAACTTCATTCATAAAATAATATCCATCAATCCTAGCTTTGATATACATTGCATAGATTAAATCTAATTTATAATTTAATCCTAAATTAAGATTCATAGATTTAATATTAAATGCTGAATCATCTTTATCATTTAAACTTGCATAGCTAAATACAAAGTGTGTGCCTAACGAGTTGCTATTATTTAATTTACCACTAAATGCCGTTACAAATCCATATTCTAACCCTGATAGATTATAACGCCCCGATTCAAAGAAATAATTGTGATTCACAAAGGGAGTTAGGGTGAAGTAGTAGTTTTGATTCGCATTTTGAGTTGCGCTTGGATTCACGCTTGGCTTTATCGTGCGTGTGCTTTTGGCTCTTTGTGCATTTTGTGAGTTGGCTAGTAATAGTGAATTGTTTTTGTAGAAGAATGATTCGTTTTGTTTAAGAGCAACAATAGATTTCCCCTCCCTTGCGAAAGGCAAATCTACGACTTCCCCCTCCCTTGCGGAGTTTGAATCAATTCTCTCCCCCTCCCTTGCGCTAGGGTGGCGCAGGGGGTGGGTAGATTTATTATGTGAAAATTGTGCGCTACTAATATTTTGCGCGTTAAACCCACCCCCTAAATCCCCCTCCGCAAGGGAGGGGGAGAAAATAGAAGCACCACTTGCAAGGGAGGGGGAGAAAATAGAAGCACCACTTGCAAGGGAGGGGGAGAAAATAGAAGCACCACTTGCAAGGGAGGGGGAGATGGAGAAAGCCCCTCCCCTTGCGGGAGGGGTTTGGGGTGGGGTATTTGTAAAGTCATCAAACAAATTTGCTGTTTTTCGCACTCTGCGAATCACGCGTTTTCTTGTCGTGCGATTTGTGCCTTTGTATTTATGTGGATAAATCATCGCATTGCTTATCAAAGAAAAATTATTCATCGTGCGAATGTTTGATTTATACAAAGTGCCGATTGTGCTGTAACCTGCCTCTTTTGCGCTGGCTAGATTGACTATGAAATTATTTCCGCTTTGCGTTAGCGTGTAGAGCTCGCTTCTAGTGGTAAGGCGAGAGAAATCCACGCCAAGCGCGGTTAGGCTAGTGCCACTTCTATCGGTAACAATTTTATCGATATTATATGTCGCTCCAAACTCAAAATCCGCCCCAAAATCAAGCAAAATCTTTGATTTGCCGTCTTTAAATCGGACATTTTGCGCTGTGGGCGTGTAGCTATTGTATTGTATTATCAAATGCGAATTTTTATTGTTTGTCTTGTCAGTATAGCCATTAAAGTCATTAAAGTCAGTTGCGCCTTCGTTGATTAAAATAGCATAATTTTTAATGATAAGATTCGCACTACTAGATTCAGGGACAAAATGCGCCGCATTGTTTCCAAGTGTATTCATATAGCTGCCCTGATTTGTTTTGATAATGCCTAAATTATTGATTGTGATATTTTGCGTCCCATAACTCCACACGCCACGCATAGTGCCGTAGTTTGTAATTGTGCCCATCTTACTTGTCCCGCTGAGAAATATACCGCCTGAAATAGTGCCTTTATTGATAAAATTTATTATTTTGCCATCATTGTTGTTTATAGAAAAACTTTGATTTTCGGTGCTTGTAATGTCGCTTGTGTTTATAAAAGTCGTAATTTGCGATTCGATTTTGATTTGCGTGGTGGAGAATGGGGCATTATTTGTGACTTCGCTTTGGGGCGTTTTGATTTCGCAAGAGTTGTTAGGGCATAGCGTTTTTAGCTCAATCGCATTTAGATTCGCGCATAAAAGCACAAATCCTAAAATCCCCCCCCCCGTTACATATTTTTTATAAGCACTCATTTTGAATCCCTCCCATTTTTAACCCCTTTCGCAAAAATTACGCAAATTATAACTTATAAAAGCAAAACTTGCGATTTTTATGCTAAAATACGCCGAAATTTTTTCAAAACTTCGCACATTTTGCAAAATCGCAAAAACGCACAAAATCGGGGTGTTAGCTCAGCTGGGAGAGCGCAACGCTGGCAGCGTTGAGGTCAGGGGTTCGAACCCCCTACACTCCACCAAATCAAGTCCCGCCGAGCTTATGCGCTAAAATCTCTACATTTTTACGCACATCGCCACTCCAAATGGCACTTATCATCGCTATGTAATCTGCATTTTTGACTTGCGAGATATTGTCGCTAGTTATGCCACCGATGGCGCAGATTTTAGCGGTTTTTAGGTGCGTTTTTGCGCTTTGTAAAATCTCCGTCCCCACAATCGCAGAATCTGCCTTTATCTTGCTTTGAAAAATGCTCCCAAATGCCACATAATCCGCGCCTTTCGTTTCGTAAAATAATGCGCGATTTAAATCGCCATAGCAAGAGACGCCAATTTGCCCCTTAAACTTTTGGCATAGAATCTTAAATGGCATTTTCTCATCATCACGCCCCAAATGAAGCGCACAGGGGATTTGCCGCCTTTGAATCTCAAATGCAAGTGCAATCCTATCATTTATCACAAACTCCACGCCTTTGCTTTCGCAAATCTCTGCTAATCTCACGCACATCGGGAGAATCTCATCATCGCTTGAAGTTTTATCGCGCAACTGAAAGATTTTTACGCCACTAGCGATTGCGTTTTTGAGTTGCGATTCAATCGTATGGTGGGGCGTTAAAAGCGTATCGCTGATTGCATAAATTTTCGGCGCGTTTTTATCGCCCAAATTCTGCGGATTTTTCAATATCGTATTCCATTTTCTAGTAATTTTTCGCGGATAAAATTCATCTGTATATTTTTATCAAAGCACCACTTAGGCGCGATTAAACTATCATCGTGCACACCTGCGGAGACGCGCTGGATTACGACATTTTCGGGGATTAGTTTGAGTGATTGCACTATGAGATTCGCATAAGATTCAAGTGAAATTGGCGTGTATTTTCCTGCCTTAAACATTTGCTCCAAAGGCGTCTCTTTCACAATATAAAGCGGGTGAATCTTAATGCCATCAATCCCCCAAGACAACACTTCTTTAAGCGATTGCATCATCATTTCTTCGCTCTCTTTTGGCAAACCAAAAATCAAATGAACGCAGACTTTTATCCCCAAAGCGCGTGTTTTTTGGATTAACTCTTTTGCGCCCTCAACCCCGTGAGCACGATTTATAAGGCGCAGAGTTTGGTTGAAAGTCGATTGAATCCCATATTCCACCCAAATATCCTTGCCATTTTGCGCGTGGTGCGAGAGAAATTGTAGCACTGAATCTTCTATGCAATCAACGCGTGTGCCAATTGATAGCCCAACGACATTTGGGAGATTTAAAGCCTCACTATAAAGCCTCTCCAAAGTCGCATAAGGCGCGTAAGTGTTGCTAAAAGATTGAAAATAAATGATATATTTTGTGATTTTGTATTTGTCTTTGTGATAATTTGCGTGTTTAAAAAACTGCGCTTTTAGCGTTTCAATCTGCGAATCCAAAAGCGGATTTTCCGCCAAACTAAAATTCATAAAAATAATATTTTTTGGCGAATCTTGCGTGATTTCTTTTAGCGTTTGTAAAGATGGCGAAAAACTTTCATTTTTGCAATAAATGCACCCGCCCTTTGCCTTTGTGCCGTCAATATTTGGGCAAGTAAAGCCCTGCAATGAAATGGGGATTTTCCGCACACGAGTGCCAAAACGCGCCCGAAAATACCGCCCAATGGTTAAAATCTGCTTCAAATAATGTATTCCTTATCAAAACAAGCCTTGCAATAGCCGCTCCCATCGCTAACGCCTATGCTTTTATAAAGCCCATTTAGCGATAAAAAATGCAACGAATCCGCGCCGATAAATGCGCAAACTTCATCTGCGCTTTTGTTTGCAGAGATGAGCTGTGAGCTATCTGGCGTATCCACGCCATAGTAGCAAGGCGCAATGGTTTCAGGCGAAGCGATGATTAGGTGAATCTTTTTTGCCCCTGCCTTGCGGAGAATGCTAATGATTTGTTTGCTTGTCGTCCCGCGCACAATGCTATCATCGATGATGATTATGTCCTTGCCGTTGATTAGCTTTTCGATGGGGTTTAGTTTTAGTTTGACTTTTAGTTCGCGCATTGATTGCGTAGGCTCGATGAATGTGCGCCCTATGTAGTGATTGCGGACGATGCCAAATTCAAAGGGGATTTTGCTCTCTTGCGAATAGCCGATTGCCGAAATCACGCCCGAATCTGGCACAGGTATGACAAAATCCGCGCTTATTTTATGCTCTCTTGCAAGCTCTACGCCCATATTTTTGCGAATCTCATAGACGCTTTTGCCAAAGACAAAGCTATCAGGACGCGCAAAATAGACAAATTCAAAAATGCAGTGTTTGGGAGTGGGCGGAAAAACTTGGATTGATTCGATTGTAGTGTCTTGTGGATAATTTGCAGAATCTAATGCGTTGTTTTCCGTCATTGCGAGATTTTGCGTAGCAGAATCGTGGCAATCTATATTAAAATTGTCATTCTTGCGCGAAGTCGAAGCACGAAGCGAAGAATCTCTATTTAGATTCTGCGATTCTATGTTAGATTCTGCGTTTTTTATTTGAATCGCAGAATCTGCGATATTTTTGTCATTTTTGATATTTGATTCACTTAAATCTTCTCGCAAAAAGGGCTGCACCCCCCGCCCCGCTCCCCCTACGCGCCAAAAAGCAGCCGCTTTTTCGCTTTTAGGGGGAGTGCCTCGCTTTTCCGCTTCTAGCAAAAAATCGGCGGTTGCACTACTGCAACCTTCAATCCGATTTTTTGCACCACGAAGCGGGCGAGATTCGGTGCTGTCGCACGGATTATTTTTTTTGGATTGCTTCGGCGATTCTATCGATTCGCCTCGCAATGACAAATCGGTGCATTTTGCATTTAAAACAACGGAAGGATTTTCGGTATGGCTTTCGTTGTTTTTGCTAAATTTTGGGCGTGAGACTAGACTAGCGGTCTGCGAACGCCCGAAATTTAGCAAATCGGCGGAATGCTTATCTAAAGACGAATTGCCACAAGACGAATCACTATTGCTAAATATCAGCATTTCACCGGGGTTAATGTCGCGGACAAATCTTGCGCCAATCAAATCAAACGCGCAAGTTTCACTTGCCACAATATACCCCTTTGTGCCGTCCTCATTTGTGATTTCTCCCAAACTCAAAGGGCGAAAACCATAAGGGTCGCGAATCGCAAAGAGTTTGCCCCTGCTTAAAATGACAAACGAATACGCGCCTTTTATGTGTTGCAATGATTCGATGATTCTATCGCGTAGTCGCTCTTTTTTGCTGTGTGCGATTAGGTGGATTAGATTTTCGGTATCCAAATGGCTTTGAAAAATCGCGCCTTTTGCGGTTAAATCATCACGGACTTCTTTGGCATTGACTAAGTTGCCGTTGTGTGCTAGGGCGATTTCGCCAAGTGCGTATTTTGCAAAAATGGGTTGCACATCGCATTTGCTGTCCTCCCCTGCGGTTGAGTAGCGATTATGCCCGATACTTGCACTGCCTTTGAGCGCGTCTAATCCGCCTTTAAAAATGGAGGTAACTAATCCTTCGCCTTTAATGGTGGTGATTTTGCGCCCATCTGTGGTTGAGATTCCGCTACTCTCTTGCCCTCTGTGTTGCATCGCAAAAAGCGCGTAGTAGCACAAAACAGCACTTCGATTCGCATTAAAAACGCCTACCACTGCACATTTTTCGGCGCATTTTTCGTTAGGCGATTCGCGAAATTCAAAAGATTCGTTAGATTCGCAAGATTTGCGCGAATCGTGTTCCAAAAGCGATTTAAATTTTTTCATTTCTGCCCTTTAATTCAATGCCAAAGCGTCCTTTATGTCGTATAATCCGCGCTCTTGTTTGATTAGCCATTTGCCGACATTGATTGCGCCTTTGGCAAAAGTCATTCGGCTTGTGGCGTTGTGCGTTAGCTCCAAATATTCGCCATCCATATAAAAGCCGATTGTGTGCCGTCCTACAATATCGCCACCACGGAGGCTCATCACGCCGATTTCATCGCTTTTGCGCTCACCTATTGCGCCATCTCTGCCACTCACGCGGACTTTGTCAATGTTTAATCCTCGCGCTTTTGCGACATTTTGCGCCAACGATAGAGCCGTGCCAGAAGGCGAATCCTTTTTGTGATGATGATGAATCTCAACGATTTCAATATCACTCTGGCGCAACGCCGTAGCCACGATTTGCGCGATATTATTTAGCACCACAATGCCACGCGACATATTTGAAGCGTATAAAATAGGCATTTTCTGCGAAGCGGCGCATAACAAATCCATTTGCATTGCATTTAGCCCTGTCGTGCCGATGACAATGGGCTTTGCGCAATTATCAATCGCGCAATCAAGCAGATTTTGCGTGGCTTCGGGGCTTGAAAAGTCGATAATTAAATCGCTAGATTCTAAAAAAACCTTTATATCATTTGTAACCAAAACGCCTTTTGGGATAGAGTATTGCAACTCATTTCGCACAAAAACGCACGATAATTTTGCCACATCATCATCGCTCAAAGATTCGATTAAAAGTCTGCCGATTCGCCCACTACTGCCAAAAATTCCTACTTTTATCATTAAATGCTCCAATTTTAGTTAGATTCTGCGAAAATTCTATTTTTTATCATTGCGAACGAGCGAAGCGAGTGTGGCAATTCGCAGAATTTACGAGCGAAGCGAAGTAACCATCCATTTTTGATTTTTTGGATTGCCACGATTTACTTTGCAAATCTCGCAATGACAAACACAATGAAACGATTCGCAAAATCTACTTATGTGCCTCCAAATACTCAATCGCGCTCAACGCCGCCACCGCGCCATCCCCTGCGGCAATTACGACTTGTTTTAGCGCGTCTTGGCGAATATCACCAGCGGCAAAAAGTCCCGCCACCGAAGTTTTCATATTTAAATCAACTTTGATTTTGCCACTAGCATCTAACTCGCAAAGTGGCGCACCATCGCCACTAATAATGCCCGTATTCACATCATACCCGACAAATTCAAACACACAGCTAACTTCAATCTCCCTCGCTTCATTTGTCTCCGTATTTGTGATTTTAATGCCTGTGGCGTGCTTGCCGTTGCCGATGATTTCATCAATCACAGCGGGGGTTATGATTTCGATTTTTGGATTGCTTTTTGCGTGCTCTTGCGTGCTTGGCGCGGCGCGAAACTCATTTCTTCGGTGAATCAAATGCACCTTTTCGCATATTCTTGCCAAATACACCGCCTCTTCTAGCGCGGTATCGCCCCCGCCAAGCACGGCTACGGGCTTATTTTTATGAAAAAATCCATCGCAAGTCGCACAAGTGCTAACGCCCCTGCCCCAATATTCGCCTTCGCCCTTTATCCCTGAACGGCGTGGATTGCCACCCGTGCATAAAATCACCGCTTTTGCTTCTTGCGTTGTGCCATCTGCCAACGCGATTTCAAAAATCTCGCCTTTTTTGGAGACTTTGCTAACTTCATTCATCTCGTGGCGCAAACCAAAGCGAAAGCATTGCGTAAGCCACGGCTCCATAAACTCAATCCCGCTTACGATATCCTTTACGCCCGGATAGTTTTCAATCTCACTAGAATTTGTGATTTGTCCGCCGGGCATTCCGCGCTCAAAAAGCACTACATCCTTCAAACCGCCACGAGTCGCATATAATCCCGCACTCAACCCCGCAGGTCCGCCCCCGATAATCGCTAAATTTATCATTTCATAATCCTTTGTATTTTGCTATCTTGCGCGTATTTTGACGCACTATTTTCACTACTTTTCTTAATCCTAAACGCCACAGGCACTTCATCAATGCCAAAAATCCTACTAAATTTCAAAAGTGTATTCATCCCGCTACTGATTGGAGTAATGCCATCTGCGCTATTTTGCGAAGTATTTTGATGATAATCGATTGCCAAAATCGCTAAATTTTCGCCTAGATTCTGCGTTTTGGGTGCTAAATTTGTAAATTTATCGACTTTTGAGTTATACAAAAGCACGATATATTCATCATCGCTAGGGTGAAAAATGCCCTGCTTCTCGTAAAAAACTAACTTGCTAAAATCAACTACCTTAAACTTCGTAAAAGTGTATTGAAAATAAAAAAACGCCGCCGCCGCAAAGAGCGTGGCGACAAATGGCATCAGTGGCGAAAATCGCACTTTTACAAAATCGAGTTTAGTTTATCTTTTATCGCTTGCTCGCTTGTGGCACCAGTGATTTGATGCACAATCTCGCCATCTTTGATAAAAAACATCGTAGGTATGCTAACCACGCCAAACTTCGCCACCAAGTCCTTTTCATCATCGGCATTGACTTTGCAGATATTTGCGCGTCCTTCAAACTCATCGACTAGCTTTTCGATAATCGGATTTAGCATTCGACACGGACCGCACCAAGGCGCCCAAAAATCCACCAGCGACACACCGCTCTTTGTCACGCTATCGAAATTCGCGTTGTTTAACTCAATATACTTACCCATTTTTTCTCCTTAAATTTAAAAAATAAAGCAAAATTCTAACATAAAGCAAAATTTTTACACTTAAATTTCACACACTTATATTTTCAAAAAATTCAATTTCGCCATTTTTAATGCTAATCACATCTACGCAAAATGCCACATCTAGCGCGTGATTCGCCAAATAAATGTGGATTGAATCAATGATTCGATTCAACTTTTTTGGCGTTACATTTTGTAAAGGATTGAAGTTTTTGCCGGATTTTACTTCGATGAAATGATAGACTGAATCCTTTGTAGCGACAATGTCAATCTCCCCGTAGCGCGTGAAATAATTACACGCAACAATCTCAAATCCGCTATTTTGCAAGAATTCTTTTGCGCTAGATTCTGCGAATGCCCCTTTTTTGCGACTCATTTGTGAAACCTTAAAAAAATTTTTGGTGCAATTATAAAGAATTTGATATAAAATCTCATATTTTTTTGCAATCTTGTAAAATCTACACAAGCAATAAATTTTTTTGCATTTTTAATTGATTTTTAAGCTAGGGGGGGGGCAAAATGCGATTTGCTTTTTTTGCAAAAAAGCAAATTTTATGAAAGGAGAAAATATGAAAAAGTTAGGTTTAATTGCTATCTTTGCGGTTTTATTTAGTGCGTGCTCGACAATTTCTGTCGTAGATACCACAAATATCCCTGTAAATGCGAACGAAGCAAAAATCGGCACTTCTGAATGCGTGTATATTTGCGGTTTTGAAACGCAAAAATGCTCCATCGATGACGCCGCAAAAGCCGCTGGTATCACTACGATTCAAGCAGTCGAAATAAAAGATTTCAAAACTTTCTTTTACGATACAAAAACAATCATCGTGCGCGGTAAATAATCTCGCAAATGCGCTAGATTCGCAGAATCTGCCTTTTTCCCCCTCCCTTGCGGAGGGGGCTAGGGGGTGGGTAAAAAAATCCGTCATTGCGAGATTTGACGAAGTCAAATCGTGGCAATCTATATCTATTTTAGATTCTGCGATTTTACTTTATTTCGCAGAATCTAGCGCACGATTCACGCCAAAATCACACGCATTTATTTATGCCACGAAATGCAGTGGAATCGTGCTTTTCCACGCACCAAATTTGCAACTTTCACAAGATTCACGCGATTTTTTTGCGCGATTAGTCGCAGTTTTCGCTCATCACTCTTGCGAATCGAAAATAAAAATTCATATTCCTCGCCACTTACGGCATTTGCGCGATTCACACGCTGACAAAATTTAAATCCCACGCGATTTAGCGCAGAAATGCGATTTAGCTCATTAAAAAGCCCATCGGAAATATCCATTCCCCCGCGCACAAAGCCCAAAATGTCGCTGATAAATTTCGCGTGAAGCTGTGGTGCATAAAACTTCGAGCCACGCGCGATTTTCCCGCCTCTATACAAATATCGCATATCTTTTATAGCGCGTCCAAGCGGATTTCCACGCGTTTGCGTATGAAAAAGCAAATCACCCACCCTAAATCCACTCCGCAAAATAGGCTTTTTTCGCACTTCGCCAATCATCGTAATTGCGATATTTAGCTCACTGCTTGTAATCGTATCGCCCCCGATGATTTTTATGTCAAACGACCTACACACCGCGCTAAAACCTTTATTTAGCTCATCAATGTCCGCGCCACTCATAGATTCACCAAGCGAAATGCCTAAAAGCGTGTATTTTGGCTTTGCGCCCATCGCCAAAATGTCGCTGATATTCACAAGCAACGCCTTTTGCGCGATTTGGTAATAGCTAAAATGCGGGATTTTGAAATGCACTCCCTCGCAAAACAAATCCATCGCATAGACTTTTTTGCCCACCACCGCGCCATCATCGCCGATAAAGCGCGTGATTTTTTGCGCTTGCAAATTTGCGATAAATTTTGCTTCCCTATCCACGCATAATCCCAAATGCCTTTTTTAGGCGATTTTTAATGCGGAGTGCCACAAGATTTGGCGCAAAATATGTCAAAAATATCGTGTAACGCGCCCTTTTTTGCGGGATTTTGGCGATTAGATTTAGCAAAATCAAAGATTTTTTATGCGCTCGTAAAATCGCCTCTATGCGCGATTTCAGGGCAAAAGGGTCGCTTTTAAAGCGCAAAATATCGCAACTTCTAGCAAAAAGCGTAGGCAAAAATGTGTCTTTAAGCGCATCTGCAAAACTCATACTGCCCCCCCCCAGCGCGATTTTTTGCGAAGTGGTAGATTCTGCGAAATGTATAAATTTGATTAAAATTTTTGCAAAACTACTCGCGCTAAAATACGCCCAAGATTCTGCGCCAAAATGCCCTTGCAAATGCCCCGCAAAAGGCGGCAAGGACTTATTTTGCGAGATACTACTCTCTCTAATGCGATAATTATAAAGTTTCTCTGGCAATGCCACAATCGCCCCACTTTGCGAGAAAATCTGCACTCCAAAAAGTTCATCTTCATAAATCACGCCTTCCAAAAATCGCAGATTTAACTTTTGCAAAAATTGAAAGCAAATCATCCCCTGCCAGCTAAACCAAAACTGCCCCAACCCCGCACACCGCGCTTTTTCCAACCACTCTTGCGCTGTAAATGTGCTTGTGCGCGAAAATGCAAAGCAATCAAGCGGGTCTATTTTATCCCCGCCAAAAGGTTTAAATCCAAACCAAATGATATCAGGGGATTTTGTGAAATTTACATTGTCATTTTGAGCCGTAGGCGACAAATCTCTTTTATTTGAGATATTTTGAGATATTTCGCTTTGCTCGATACGATAATTTGGCGTGGATTGCTTTTGTAAATGTCTCCCCTCCCTTGTGGAGAGTTTTGCCTTTTGTCCCCCCTCCCTTGCGGAGGGGGTTAGGGGGTGGGTATTTTGCGAATTAGATTCTGCAAATTTTGTGTAAATCGCAGAATCTACGCATTTTTCTAATAAATCCGCCTCCCAAAAATCATCTGAATCTAAAAATATAATGTAGTCAATTTTAGGCGGGGTTAGATTCGTGTGATTTGGGTGGGTGTAGAGAGTTATCTTATCGTCATTCTGAGCGAAGTGCGACACACGAAGCGAAGAATCCAAAACATTTGAATTTACCACAAAGTCGTCATTGCGAGACTTTGACTTGTCAAAGTCGAAGCAATCCAAATTTGGATTCTGCGATTTTGGGGTAAATTCTGCGATTATTTTGTCATTGCAAGATTCTGCGATAGCAGAATCGTGGCAATCCATTTTTAGATTCTGCGATTTTATGCGAGATTCTGCGTTTTTATTCGCAGAATCTCGCGCAGAATCTGCGAGATTTTCGCCGTTTTGCCACTTTGATTCACTTGAATCTTCTCGCAAAAGGGCTGCACCCCCCGCCCCGCTCCCCCTACGCGCCAAAAGCTGCCGCTTTTCGCTTTTAGGGGGAGTGCCTCGCTTATCCGCTTCTAGCAAAAAATCGGCACTCGCACTACTGCTCGTTTGCTCCCGATTTTTTGCACCACGAAGCGGGCGAGTTTTGGGTGCTTCGCACGGATTATTTTTTTTGGATTGCTTCGTTGTGGCTTCGCCACTGCCTCGCAATGACGATTCGTTAAAATTGCCACCAAAATAATCAATCCCGGCATTTCTTGCGCTACTTAATCCTCCATTTGGCTTATCAATCAGCACGAATCGCTCATCTTTTGCGACATATTCTAGTGCGATTTTTAGGGATTCGCTTATTTGCGCGTTGTCTTTTGGCGATAAATCGGGGAGACTGAATAAAGAAACTTCGGCTTCGCCTTGTTTTGTTGTTCGCTTCGTTGATGAACCATTAGTTCTATCGCCTCGCTCACAACTGCGCAACCCCGATTTTTCATCCAAAATACTTCCGCGCAAGTCGCTTTTAGTGTTAGATTCCGCAAAATCCGTGCTACCATCATTTACAAGCACTGCGTGAAAATTACCATAAGTTTGTGCGAGGACCGAATCCAAGCACTCACGCAAATACGGCGCGACATTATAGATGGGGATTACGACTCCGACTTTGGGAGTTTTTACCCGCCCCATAGTCTCATCCGCAAGGGAGGAATTATTTTTGTCGTTTTGAGCCGTAGGCGAAAAATCTCTTTTTAGATTCTGCGATTCTGCGAGATTTTCGCCGTTTTTTGGATTAGATTCGCTTGTTTTTTTCGCAAAAAGGGCTGCACCCCCCGCCCCGCTCCCCCTACGCGCCAAAAAGCTCCGCTTTTTCGCTTTTAGGGGGAGAGCCTCGCATTCTCCGCTTCTAGCAAAAAATCGGCGGGTGGCACTACTGCACCCTTGCTCCCGATTTTTTGCACCACGAAGCGGGCGAGATTCGGGTGCTTCGCACGATTGATTTTTATCATTTTTGCTATCGCAAAAAACTTTGGATGGTTGCTTCACTGCGTTCGCAAATCCTATGGATTGCTTCGGCAAATCTGTCGATTCGCCTCGCAATGACGAAGTAGGGACAAATTCTCCCACACGAGTCACAGAATCTACATTATGGATTGCCACGCTCGCTTCGCTCGCTCGCAATGACGACGCAGGGGTAGAATCTGCCGTAAAATTCGCAGAATCTCTTGCATTTTTTCCCACTTACCGCTCGCCTCGTCGTTTTTTATTTTCTTTTTTGAGTTCATCAATTAAGATTTGAAATGGCGAAAAGACGCGTTTTAGGATATTTATCGGTGCTTTTGCAGTGTCTTCTAAAAGCGAAATTTCTGTTTTTGGATTTTCAAATGTGCCTTTAATCGTCAAATCCGTGCTGATTTTCCCATCTTCGCCAAGTAGTAAAAACCCGATGATTGGGATTTTATTTAGAATCGAACTTAGTGATTTTATGGTGGAGAGCTCCAAGCGGATATTTAAATCGTGCGTTTTCAAATCCACCACGCCATTGCCACTAATATCAACCGAACTGCCCTGAATTGCGATATTTTCTAGCGCAAGATACTCGCTATCCACGCCCACACGGACATTTGCTTCATCTATCTCATATCCACTCGCGCTAAATCCGGGCAGTTTAAACACAAGCAAGGAGGGGATAGTATCGATAAAAGTTAGGATATTTTGCAAAGTCGCCATCTCTTTTATAGTCGTATCAAACGCGCTAATATCGCCTACAAAGCGATTATTTCGGTAAATGCCAAACACGCCAAATGTCCCGCCACTCACCATATCCTTGCCAAAAATGCCATTTATAAAATTCGCGCTAAAATTATTTGCCTCCACTTGCAATCTATCATCGCTCAAAATGATATTTGCAATGCCGTTTTTATTGCGTCCATTGGCGATAAATCCGCTTTTTGTGGTTTTTAGCATTGCCTCATCAAATGGGATTTGAAAATCAAAAAGTGCAATGTTTAAATTTTGCCCTTCAAGTAGGATATTTAGGGGGTTTTGCGGTTTTTTGGGTAGATTCACAGAATCTGTGGGCGATTCAGCGAATATTTCGGTAAAAAGCGGGATTTTTGACTCCAAAATCTCATTTACATTTATGATTTTATCGCTAATGTTTAAATCGATATCCTTGCCTTCAAGTGCGAATTTTAGGGCGATTTTATTTGTGCTATCGCTCAAAAATATCTCATCGCTAGAAATTTTGCCTTCGATTTTTAGCGAAGTTAGGCGGGTTTTGTTTGCGTGATATATGGGATAGTTTAGATTATTTAGCGTGGCATTTAGCAAAATTGGCGCAGAATCTTGCGGGATTTTTAGCGATAAATCGCCATTTTTAAAGTCTAATTTTGTAAGCAAAGGCGCGTAAGGCAATAAATTTGCGAGATTTGCGCTGATGGCGATTTCATCTATGAAGTCGATTGTCACGCCAAGCGGGGCGATTTGGATAAATGTGCCTTCGTTAAAGTCCATATTTGCGGTAAGTGCGACTTTATTAAGATTTAAAATATCATCCTCTCCGCTTTTAAGTTGCAATTTGCGTGGGGTAGCACTAAAAATCGCCGTTTTTTTATCCGCGTCCATTCGCATTTTTAAGTCGCTATGCAATATCTCGCCAAATTTCACATTCGCAGAATCTAACTCGATTTTATCCCCATCTAGCGAGATTTTCGCAGAATCTATGCTGATTTTTGCTTTTGCGATTTCAAAGGTAGAATTTGTGATTTTTATCTCGCCTTTTGCCCTTGCCTTAACCTCCAAATCCCCGCTAGGCAGTAAAATATCAAGGATTAGTTCGCCACTATTTTTGCCAGAAATTTGTCGCAAAGGCAGTGGCACTTCATAATTCTCCAAAATCTCCAAAATATTTTTATCTAATAGCGTTTTGTTTAGGTTTAGATTGATTTGCAAAAGTGTCTGCGGGGCGAAAAAATCGCTTATTTCAACAATGGCATTTGAGATTTTGGTGGGAGAAGTCGGCGCATTTTTCGCTGAATCTCGCCTTTGATTCGCTGAATCTTTGAGATTTTTCGCTGAATTTGTGAGATTTTTCGCTTCGCTCAAAATGACAAGATTCGCCGAATCTGTCGCATTTTTCGCTGAATCTACGCTAGATTCTGCGATTTTAGATTCTGCGCCATAAATGCCATCTTTTAGCGCGAAACTAAGTTTGCCATTTTTAAAGCGGACAGCGACTTTTTGCGCGGTAATATGCGCTAAATTATCATCGAAATTTAACTCCACATTTTCTAAAATCCCATCGGCATAAAGATTATCATTTATCACTCTATCGATATTTTTCAAATCCAAATTTTTGGCATAAAGATATGCGCGATTTATCGTAACTGCGCTATATTTCGCTCTCTCATACATCCACTCATAGACATCCAAATCCGCCATTTTAATATAAGGTGCCAAAATCTCAATGCTACTTAACTTCGCAGAATCTAGGGCAATATTTAGGTATTTTAGATTCGTCTCGCCTTGAAAACTTATCACATTATCCACGCGATTATTGATATAACTATCCAAATCAAAGGCAAAGATTCCGCCCCGCTGTAAATACAAAATGCGCCCTTTGATGATTAAATCTTGCTGTTTGACTTTTAGCACCTTGATATTTAGCAAAATGTCGCCACCATCGTTATTTAGGGCAAAATCCGCCAAAATATACGGCACATTCACACGAAATGAATCACCATCAAAGCGGACGAAATACCGCTCGCCATCGTAATTTATCCGCGCTAAATCTAACTTTTGAAAGAATGATGAAAGGGCGATTGCGTAATGTATGGTTTGCGTAATGTCGCTAATCTTTGGCGCAGAATCGGGCGATTTATTCGCATTTTTTGCTGAATCTGCCTTTTTTGCGATGTCAATTTGCCTTATTTCTAAAATTAACTTTTTGTCTAATTTTAGGTATAATCCGCTAATTTTTATGTTTGCGATTGATAGATTATCGATTTTGAATCCATCGCTCAAAACTTTATAAACTAGGGAGCAACACAGCACGACAATGAGTAAAATTGCGACTTTACTATATATTTTTTTTAATGCTTTGGCGTTTTTTTTCATATCACTTTTTTATTATCTAAGTTTGGAATCATCATATCCTAGCGTCATAAATGTGCCAAGAGGCGATGTTAGTGCAATTATAACACATTTTAAGAGAAATAATTTAGATATAAATAGATTTGATAAATTTTTATTGCGATTTTTTGGGCATCCGCAAAGCGGGTGGATTGAGATTGCGCCTAGCGATTCGCTAAATCGCACGACTACAAAGGGCAGTTTTTTATATCAGCTAACCACAAACAAAGCCGCGCTAAAAACTATCACGCTTGTGCCCGGGGAGACTATGCACTTTTTTATCGAGCATATCAATGAAGTTTTGGGATTGGACAAACAAGCCCTGTGGGACGCGTATAATGAATTTGCAAAATATCCTGACGGCGTAATTTATCCAAATACTTACAAAGTCCCGCTTGAAATCGGTCCGCGCTATTTGATGAATCATCTCATCTCTCAATCAATGCGGGAGCATAAGAAAAATGCGATAAAAATTTTGGGGCGATATGATGAAAAGCAGTGGTTTAACTTCGTAACGATTGCCTCAATCGTGCAAAAAGAAGCCGCAAGTATCGATGAAATGCCTTTGGTGTCTGCCGTGATTTTCAATCGCATAAAGGCAAAAATGCCACTTCAAATGGACGGCTCACTAAATTATGGCAAATTTTCGCACTCAAAGGTTACGCCCGAGCGGATTCGCGGGGATAAAAGCGTGTATAATACTTACCTAAATCGCGGGATTCCGCCTTATCCTGTGGGGAGCGCGAGTTTAGATGCGATTTTGGCTACGATTCGCCCTGCGAGCGTGGATTATCTTTACTTTGTCCGCGATAGAAGCACGGGGAGGCATACATTTTCAAAAACCTATAAAGAGCATAAGAGCAATTTCTAATGAAAGCGCGTAGTGGCAATTTGTTCTGGGGTAATCATTTGCGTTGTTTTGGCACAAAATTTCGCTCAATGGACGCCCAAGTCCTATTTCGCTCATTTCGCGCCAAAACAACGCAAAGCACTACCGCCATTACTTCGATTGAGATTCACAATGCGAATCAAAGTGCAAAAAATCCGTCATTGCGAGGGCGACAGCCCAAAGCAATCCAAAAAAATCGTCATTCTGAGCGAAGCGCGTTAGCGCGTAGCGAAGAATCCAAATCACGCGAATCCAAAACACAAATCAACATAAATATTTTTACAAAAATATTTTTTGCGTTTCTTTTTGTTTTAAATCTCACCCACGCCGACGAATTTACCCCAAACAAAAACCACGCCATAAATGTCGTTAGCGAAAATGACGCATATTTCGAGCCATTCATACGAAGCGATGAATACTACACCGCAGGGCATTTTGTGAGCTATTTGAGCCCTGAGTTTGCGGATTCGTGGATTAACAAAATCGCGGGATTCGCCCATCTCTACGACAAGCATTTCACGCGCTTTTTTCTCTCGCTAAATCAAGAGTTACACACGCCAAGCAAGGCAAACTACGATAGCGTTGTGGCGAACGATGATTTGCTCTTTGGCGCGGGACTTTACGCAAATCTGTCCTTTGTGAGCCGAACGCGGGATTTTATGGAGCAATTTAGCATAGATTTGGGCGTAGCAGGACCGCTTGCGCTTGGCAAAGAGACGCAAAGTGCCATCCACGCGCTGACAAATAATCGCATTTACAAAGGATGGGATTATCGCGCGCTAAAAAATGAATTTTTGTTTAACTTTCATTATGGATTTATTTGGCGATGGGTGTTTATTGAGGATTTTTTTGATGTGTTGCCACATTTTCAAATTTCGCTTGGAAATGCGCGCACTGCGATAAATGCGGGGGCAAAATTTCGCTTGGGATATGGGATAAAAAATGACTTTGGATTGCAAAAACTACACTCAAAAATCGCCCAAAATATCGCAGATGACGGACTAAAAGTCTATGTATTTTTTGGCGCAAGTGGGAGCATCGTGGGGCGCGATATGTTTATAGAGGGCAATACATTTGGTGGCGCAAAAAGTGGCGTGAAATTAGAGCGATTTTTGTATGAAGCTGAGCTAGGCGCGATGATTGGGTGGAAATATGTCTCTTTGGGGTATGTTTGGAGTAATCAATCAAAGCGATTTAGGGAGCAAAAATGGCAACACAAATACGGCTCGATTCGATTAGAGATAATGTTTTAGATTCTGCGATTTCGTGCAAAATTTGGCGAGATTCTGCGATTTATTACCTTTCGCAGAATCTAAAATAAATCGCTATGTGAGCCGATTGCAAGGCAGGTTAGGATTAAAACGCGCTTTTCTTTTTTATAGATTAGCAATAAATCCGGCTTGATATGGCACTCTCTAAATCCCTCATATTCCCCTGTTAGCTTGTGGTCTTTGTGCTTTGCGTCTAATATTTCATCGTTTAAGAGTTTGTCAATCACTGCTTTTGCGCGCACTTTATCATCATCGCTCAATTTTTTATACTGCCGTTTAAAGCGTGAGGCGGGCTTAAAAATATACATTAAGCATTCTCGCCAAACAAATCTTTTTCAAATTCATCAAAATTTTTATAGGTTTTTAGCGTATCTTTTTCCCTTTCGTATTCTTTAATCGCCTTATCTATGCCTTTTTCGCGCATCGGCTTTACCTTCGCCTTGCCTAGCTTTGCGATGTGTTTGATGATTTTCACCAAATCTTTGTCGGCATTTTCCACTACGATAGTCATTTTGCGTCCTTTTTTTGAAAATTTAGGCGAAATTATAGCGTGATTTTTTGCAAAAAAATGCTTTGAATTTTGGGGAGATTCTGCGATTTAGCTAAAATCGTGCCGTTTTTTAAGCTCCCGCATTTCATATCATAGACTTCAAATCCCACGCTTTGGCAAGTTTGGCGGACTTTTTTACTGCTAGAATAAGTGCTAATTGCGCCGTTATTTTTTAGAAGCGCGTGTAGATTTTGAAAGTGCGATTTATCCCACAGCTCGGCGTTTTTGGTAGGGCTAAAAGCGTCTTGATAAATTATGTCAAAGGTTTGCGATTCGCTATTTTGGCGCGAATCGGCGAGATTTTGCAAATAAATTTTCGCATCGCCTTTGTGTAAATAAAGCGATAGATTTTCACTCTCCCACGCCCCACGCAAAAATAGCGAATCCAAAATTTCGCGCAAAGGCAAATAACAAAGCAAGATTTTTGGATAGGCAAAATTGCGAAGCGTTTCAAGCAAGTGCAACTCAACGGAGTAGATTTTAGCGGCAATCCCGCACTTTTTGGCAAAGGCAAGAGAAAAAAGCGCGTTGTATCCAAGCCCAAAGCAAATATCTAGGATTTTTATGGGATTTTGTGGCGCAGAATCACGCAAATTCGCAGAATCTAGCGTAGATTCTGCGTTTTTAGCGCGATTCGCAGAATCTAATATTACAGAATCTTTCGCAAAATCCAAATTCTGCGTTAGTGTAAATGTAGGGATTATATGCTTATAAAGCGTCTCTAATATCGCGCCGTCCTTTGTGCTGTGATAAAAATCGCGATACTTCTCGCTATATAAGCTAAAAGAGCCATCTTTGGTAGGCAAAAGTTTCAAAACTTACGCTTCCCACGCATTTTCTTTATAAATCCCTAAAATTGTTATGCAAGTTTCACTCACAAGATAGGGGATAACAAAGCCTTTGATTATCAAATCACGAACATTGTCGCTGTTAAATTTTGGCGATTTTCGGCATTTGTATGGATTTGTGGTAAGATTTTGGCAGGTTTGCTTTATGAATCTGCTAAATTCTTTTGCGCGGATTTTGCTATCACGCGCAATAAATTTAGCAATCCTCCCAAGTTCAATCAAAAATCGCTGTGAATAGATAACTTTCATCACGCTTCATCTATGATTTTTTTAATTTTACCAAACACCTCATCTGCGCTTAATAATCGCATTTTGCCTTGCTTTATTAGCTCTATGTCGTTTTTGTAGTTTTGGATTCGGCGTTCGTGCGCTAAATGCGAAAGTGCTATTTGGATAACTTCGCTGTGGCTGATATTTTCTCTATTTGCTTCATCTATGACGAATTTTTCTGCTTCTTTTGGTAAATCTATGGTTAGCATATTTGTCCTTTAAATGAAAAAATTTTGTCATTATAGCACATTAGATTCTGCGAATCCAAAAAAATATAAGCGACTTGCGCGGAAGTATTTTGGATGAGAAATCGTGGTTGCGCAGTTGTGAGCGAGGCGATAGAACTAATGGTTCATCAACGAAGCGAACAACAAGTCTCCCCGATTTATCGCCAAAAGACAACGCGCCCATTACTTAAACTTCAAATTTTTCGCATAAAAGCTTCGCACAAAGTCATCAATTGGCACCATAATCTTATAAAACGCAGGGACGGCTAGCAAACTTAAAAACATCGATACGATTAGCCCGCCAATCATCGAAATGCCGATGGGATACTTCATCGCACTCCCCGCACCTGTGGAAATCGCCAAAGGTAGCATACCAAATACCATCGCAAGCACAGTCATCAAAATCGGGCGTAGGCGCGATTCACCCGCCAAAATAATCGCTTCATCCACGCCCTTGCCTTTATTGCGAAACTCATTTGCCATATCGATAATCAAAGTCGCATTTTTACCCACCACGCCCATCAAAACCATCAGCCCAATTAGCCCAAACATCGTAAGTCCATTGCCCGTTATCCAAAGTCCGATAAACGCCCCTGAGAAGGACAGCGGGAGCGTTATCATAATAATAATTGGCTGCACTAGCGATTCATACAACGCCGCCAAAATTAGATAAATCAAAATAAACGCCGTAGCAATGGCAATCACAATCTGCTCGATTGTTTGCTTGGCGTATTTTGCCTCGCCATCAAGCGTGTAGTTTGTGCCATCCACTAGCCACTCGCTTTTGCGCTCATTCATCTCTTGTAAAATCGCATTTAGGTTATTATCATTTTGATTGATGTTGCCATAGATTGTGATACTGCGCTCTCTATCATATCGCTTAATCGAGCTAGGGAGCGAAGTTTCTTTAATCTCAATCAGCCCATCGATAAATACCATTTCGCCCCTTGCATTTGGGATTTGCAAAAAGCGCAAATCTTCTAATTTCTTTCGCTCATCATCTGGCACACGAAGCAAAATGTCGTATTCTTTTGCATTTTCGCGGTAATATGAAATCGTGCTCTCCCCTGAAAACGCCGCATTTATCGCGCGTCCAATGCTTTGGGCGGAGACATTTGCGCGGTTTGCATTTTGTCGTAAAATATTTATGTGATATTCAGGCGCGTAATCGGGCGTATCGGTTCGCACATCGGTAATCCCTTTCACGCCACGAAGCATTGCGACTAGTTTATCGGCAGATTCTGTGACTTTGTCTTGATTGTCGCCTTTTATAATGACTTGCAAAGGTGAGTTTGGACCGCCACCCATCGTAGAAATCTCGGCGATTGAGATTTGCAAGTGCGAGAATTTCTCACGCAGCTTTTTTCGCAAATCGCTCATCACTTCAAACTGCGTCCTATCTCGCTTGTCCTTATCTACGAGTTTCACATAGATTTTCGCGCGGAAGGGATTTTTAAGACTATTATAGCCGATTTGCTCACTCGCAGAATCTACCGCAGAATCTTGCGCCACTTCGCTATAAATCTTCTCCACTTCGCCTTGCATTGCTTCAAGTGTAATGCCCGGTTTTGTCTCAATAAATATATTAAACTCGCCCATATCCTCGCTACTCATAAAGTTAAATCCAAGTCGCGAGATTAGAAGCAAGGATAGCGCGAAAAATATCGCCGTAGCAAGAATCGTCCAAAATTTATATTTGATTGCCACGCTAACGCTTTGAATGTAGAGCTTGTCAATTCGCCTAAAAAATGGCTCTGTTGCGATATAAAATCTACTTTGCTTTGTGCTAACCACAAGCGAACTAATCGTAGGGATTATCGTAACGACAACAAAATACGAAATCACAATCGCCGCAACAACGGATAGCGCGAAGCTTTGCATAATGCGCCCGATAATCTCGCCCATCGTAGCAATCGGCACAAACACCGCCAAAAGCATTGCTGAAATCGCAATTATCGCAAAGCCAATCTCTTTAACCCCCTCATACGCCGCCTCTAATCGTGGCATTCCTTTTTCTAGCTTTTTGTGGATATTTTCGATGACAACGATGGCATCATCAATAATTATCCCAATCGCCAAAGTTAGCGCAATCATCACAAGCATATTTAAACTCTGCCCCATACCTTGCACCACCGCAAAAGTGCCGATGATTGAAATAGGCAAAGAAATCGCCGCAACGATTGTCATTGTAAAACTTCGCAAAAATAAAAACACAATCGAAGTCGCCAAAATCGCGCCCAAAAGCAAGTCGAATTTCACCTCATCGATTGAGTGCTGAATATAAGTCGTAGAATCTCGCAAAACTTCAATCTCATAGTCCTTTAACTGCTCTTGCAATTCGGGCAAAATCTTATGCACGCTTTGTGCGATGGCGATGTCATTTTGCCCTGCGAGTTTTTGCACCTCAAAAATCACGCCCCTTTTGCCATTTACCTTCGCAAAAGTCGTATCTTCGTTTATAAAGTCGCTAACCTCCGCAATATCGCCAAGTTTGAGATTATTTGTGATGCGAATCTGCTCTAAATCCGCCACACTTTTGGCGTTTGCATCGATTGTCACAACCCATTCTTTTGAATCTGTCTTAACCTTGCCACCGCTTATTTCGATATTTTCTTGTGCGATGATTTGCGAGAGTTGCGCGTAAGTTATGCCATATTTATTCATAAGTGCGACATTTGGCTGGATTCGCACTGCTCTGTTGCGATAGCCAATCGCATTTGTCCCTGCTACACCTGCGATGCGCTCTAATTTTGGTTTCACAACTTCATCTGCGGTTCGCATAAGCGCGGGCAAAGAGACTTTATCACTACTTACAAAAATGCTTAAAATCGGCGTAGATGAGCTATCAAACTTCAAAACACTAGGATTTTTGATATTGCTATCATCAAATTGAATCGCGCCCACCTTGTCGCGCAAGTCATTCATCGCCTCCGCCTTGTCCTTTTCTAACACGAAGTTTGCAATCACAAGGGAGACATTTTGCGAAGTAATCGAAGTGATTTTATCCATCCCATCAATCCCGCTTAACGCCTCTTCGACTTTGTCAGTCACCTTTGTCTCAATCGTCTCGGCATTTGCGCCCGGATAAGTCGTAACAACCGCCGCCACAGGGAAGTCAATATCAGGCCAAAGCGACACAGGGAAGCGAAAAAGTGCCAAAATCCCAAAAAATAGTAGCATTAGTCCAAATACAAGCGTCAAAATGGGCTTTGAGATTGCTATTTTATACATTTTTAATCCTTTTAAAAATTTAATTTGTTTTTACAGATTCTGCGATTCGTGCGAAAATTGCGCTAGATTCTGCGATTCGCAGAATCTAATGCGAATTTGCCCGTCATTGCGAGATTTTCGATAGAAAATAAAAGCAATCCATTTATTGCGTGTGTTATTGTTTGTGGATTGCCACGACTTGCTTCGCAAGTCTCGCAATGACGAAAATAATCCCCCCTCCCTTGCGGAGGGGGCTAGGGGGTGGGTAGAATCGCTATTTGAAAATTGCGCGCCACTAATATTTTGCGTTTTTAACCCACCCCCTAAATCCCCCTCCGCAAGGGAGGGGGAGACTTTAAGAGAATCTCCACTCGCAAAAGATAGAGAAAATTTAAGAAAATCGCCACTTGTAAAAAAATAGAAAAGTGCGGATTTGTCTCGTAGTGACGGCACAATTTTCATAAGATTTACCCCTATTTTGTAGTGATAAATCCATCGCCAAATACGCCAGAGACCATATTTTGCACTTTTGCTTCTGCCTTTATTTTGCGCGTTTGCGAATCTATGCTTGGATAAACCTTTGTGATTGTCGCACTTTGCTTATTTTTGGCGTTATCCACCGAAAAATTATAAACATCGCCGACTTTGACTTTTCCCGCATATTTGGAGTCAAACTCTAACACAATCTTTACTTCATTGCTAATTAGCGTGAAAAGCTCCGTATTATTTTGCACCACACCCTCGCCTAACTCGATATTTTTTGTGGCAATCACGCCATCAAATGGTGCTTTTAAATAAGTATCATTTAGCATTTCTTTTTGCAGTTGCAAGGACGCTAATGAAGTCTTATAGTTATTTTCCGTGCTTTTAAAATTCGCATACATTTGCTCATAAGTGTTTTTGTCAATGACGCTTTTGCTTTGCTCGTATCGCTCAAACTGACTTTTTTGAAATAAATAAGTCTGTTCGTTTGCGTCCGCTTGGGCTTGTTGCATTTTGACATTTTCAATTTGTGTGCTATTTTTGATTTTTAAAAGCACATCGCCTTTTTTGACTTTTGAACCAACATCGACATTGATTGTATCTACGATGCCAGAAGCGTTGAGTTTCAAACTCGCCTCTTTTACGCCATAGCTTACAAAAGTCGCATAAACTTCCTCTGCCCATAGATTCGCACAAAAGAGCGCGAATCCTAAAAATACTAATTTTTTCATCTGTTACTCCTTATTTTAAAATTTGCCTTTTAATCAATATAATCTAATAGCATTTGTCCGCTATAAAAAATGTAATTTGCCTTTTGCAATTCAAAGTTATTTAGGCTTTGAATATACACAGATTCGGCGTTGTATTTGGCGATAAGCGAATCCAAATAGTCATTATAGCTAACCAACTGCGCTTGATATTTTTGCAAAATCGTCTCAAATGAAGTTGTCGCACTTTTTAGCGCGGCTTTTGCGGAGTTGATTTGCGATTGCGCCGCGATAATGGACTTTTTGTAAAATTTGATATTGTTTTTTTGCTCATCGCGCATATAAGCGATATTTTTAGACACCATAAGGCTAGATAATTTCAACGCTTCTTTTTGGCGATTCGTGGTAAATCCGCTAAAAATATTCCACGAAACGCTTATGCCAAAGACATTTTGTTGCTTTGGATATTGCGAAAAATATCCCGCGCCCAAGATAGATTCGGCATTATTTTTAAAATTCCACGAATAAGTATCAAATAGCGAAATCGTAGGAAAATATGTAATTGTCCCTGCTTGATAATCCAAGCTCAAAGCCTGCTCTTCTTGCATTGTGATATTTAGGCTTTGAATCTCTTTATCCGCAGGGGTTTTAATCGCCACAAGTTTTAGTTTTTCAATATCATCATTTGCCAAAAGTGAGAGTTGCATTTTGGTTTGCTCTAAATTTAGGCGAATCGTCTCTAACTGATATTCGGTATTGCTAAGCTCCGCCTTTAATCGCTCTAACGCATCGATGGGCTGCAATCCCGCGTTATAAAGAATCTCGATTCGTGCGACATTTGCAGCGATATTGATTTTTTTCTGCTCCATTGCAATCATCTGCCCTTTTAGCGAAAAATACTGATAATAAAGCGAAATCGTTTGCAAAAACATTGATTCTTCGCTGTAACCCTTATCGGCAATCGCAGCGCGAAGCAGGGCGTTATTTGAAAGCAAACTATATTCACGCGCCGCCCCATCAAAAATCACCCACGAAGCACTTGCTTGAAGCTGATGGGTTTGCAGTCCCTTGCCCCATTTGTTTTGCGGATATGAGTGCGCTAAACCAAAATTATACCCCACATCAATGCTAGGCAAATATCGCCCAATAACCGCATCTCGCGTGGCTTTTGCTTGCTCAATCGCCAAATCTTTTGCTTGCATTTGGTAGTTTTGCTTTGCCTTTAAAAGTAAATTTTTTAAATCCAAAGTGCCTTCGCCTTCGTCATTTAGCCTATCTTTAATCTCATTTTGCGGATTTATCGCAAACATTTCTTCAAATGCAATCGCAGATGAAATCGCAGAATCTGCGCTAGATTCTGCGCTTTTTGTAATCTCAATATCACTTGCGGCATTTAGCGCATTTAGCGCAAAAAGGGCAAATATAATTTTTAGCTTCATCAAATTATCCTTAAATATTTTAGAAATTTTTGCAAAAATTAGTGCGAAATCATAATCAAAAAAGATTAAAATAAACTTAAAATTATCTTAAAATAAACTTATAAAATTTATCCAAAATCGCTGAATTTACGCTAAACAACGCAAAAATACCAAATCAAAATTTTTATACTAGCGGTTTAAAAAATCTGCTATTTTTTTGATTAGATTCTGCGTTAGATTCTGCGAAGTTTGTGCGAATCGCACCAAAATCGCAGAATCTGCCCCTATTTCGTCATTGCGAGATTCTGCGTTTTTGCGTGTGAGATTCTGCGATTTTGCCGTTTATATAAAATTTTTACAAGAGTTTTCACATAAATCGCTATTCTTTTAATGCCTCTTTTAGCGCGGTGCAAACTACGCTTTTGTTGTCGGCGTTTGTGATAAATTTAGCATTATTTACCACCACACACATTTGCCCATCGTTAAAAAGTGCTTGAAAACCCATATATAATTTTAGCTCTGCTGCGATTTGTGTCATTTCTTGTTTTATGGCATTCTTGCAGGCTTTGGTGGATTTGCTATCCAAATACGCGCTTATGTCGCATACCGCATAATCATCAATGTCTTTTATATCATCTTGCACTGCGAGTGCTAGGGCATTTTTCGCATAATACAATCTAGTCAAATAAGCTTCTACCCAAAATTCTATAAACAAATCAAATGCCTTTGGTGCGCCATCGATTTCAAATGCGTTTATAAAGTCATCTATTTGCTGTTGAGTTGGTTTTGTCGCAAATAAATTTTTGCCTTTTAAATCGCTCCACGCTTCATTTTCTTTTGCGGATTTTATCATTTGATAGTTATTGTATCCTCTTCGCCCGTATTGAAAAATTTTCATCAATTTGCTTTTGTTGCTTATTGTTTGTAGATTTAAAACCATATATTTCAAATTTACAATTTCTGTCTCGTGTCCGCAAGGCAGTCCAATGCAAACAGATGAAGTTTCTTGATTGTCAATAAATGTGAAAAAATACTCGCCCAAATCCTCAATCATTCGCCCTTGCTCTGCGAAAAAATCATCTATATTTTTGACAAAATCTGCATAATCCATTCGCCCATCAGATTCGCTTGTATAATATCCCACAAGCGCAAATAGCAAAATGTTTCGTTGAGCGTTTTGATAATATTTCACAAAGTCCTTTTGCTCTGCGCTCTGCGCTAATCTTTCTAATGTCGCATTAAAGGTAAAATGCTCTTTTTGGTAGGCTAAAAGCAAATTTAGGATTTTTACCTGCGGTGTATCATAAAACGCCGCCGAATCATTGTCGCTAGGCGTAAAGCGCAATTCTTGTGGCACATCTTGCGAAATTGCTTCTTTGATTAAAGGCTCAAAGTCTTTTAGCTCTACGCTTTTGGAGTTTGTGATATTTGGCACTCCACAGCCACAAAGAAAAAGTGCGAAAATCAAAATATATTTCATAGCAAACCTTTAAATTTGGGATTAAAAACGCGAAATTATAGCGAAAATTCGCTTTTTTTAGATTCTGCGACAGATTCTGCGTTTTTTGATTTTTTGGATTGCTTCGTTGTTTTCGCTTCGCTCGCAAAACAAGGCGAAGCCGAAGTTTCTTTATCCAATTCTGCGAATTGCTTCGTTGTTTTCGCTTCGCTCAAACTGCCTCGCAATGACAAAATATAGGCAGATTCTGCGACAGATTCTACACCCGAAAATCTCCGCTTTTGCCACCGCTTTTGCTAATCAGGCGGATATTTGAAATCACCATTTTTTTATCCACAGCTTTTAGCATATCATAGATTGTAAGAAGCCCGATACTTACGGCACTTAACGCCTCCATTTCTACGCCAGTTTTGCCCTCGCATTTGACTTTTGCACTAAAAATTACGGCGCGATTCGTGGCGTCCATAGTCGCTTCGCAATCCACTTTGCTTAAAAAAAGCGGGTGGCACATAGGGATAAAACTACTAGTTTTTTTCGCTCCCATAATCGCAGCTACAATCGCCGTATCAATTACCGAACCTTTGGAGTTTGTATTATTTTTTAGCGCGTTGAAAGCGTCCTTATTCATAGAGATTTGCCCCTCTGCAACGGCTTCTCTGCTTGTGATATTTTTAGTCGAAACATCTACCATTGTGGGGTTTTTGTGTTTGTTGATATGTGTTAGCATAGTTTGTCCTTTCATCTAAAATCTATAAGAAATTTGAATTGCATAATTGTGCGATTTGGCGGGCGAATCCACAAATGAATCATTGCGAAATCTCATAAGATTTGCATTTGATTCGCCTATGATTAGACTCACGCTCAAATCCCTTTGCGTGATGAAATATCCCAAAGTGTAACCCAAAATCGCCCCGCCAAGCACTTGTAAAATCGTGTGCTTTTCGGCAACCACGCGCGAAGCCCCCGTGAGCGAAGCAAGGATTAGGCAAGGAACTCCAAGCGCATTGCCATATCGCTTTTGCGCAAATCCCGCTGCGACAAACGCACTTGCGGTATGTCCGCTAGGGAAGCCCTGAAAAGCTCCGTTGTTTGGGCGTTGTGAGATTCGCGCGGCGTTAGGATTTTTCTTTGCGATACCATAAAAACTATATTTGATAATATAAGTCGCACCAATCGCAGTTGCCGTGCTAAGTGCTAACCACCCCGCGCCCTCAAAGTCCTGCGTGGCAAGTGGATAGATTGCCACAAATGCGGGGAGAAACTGCATAATATCGCCATAAATCTCAAAATTTTTGGCGTTATTGATGGCGTTTGCAGAGTTTATCGCACCGCACAAAAGCGCGACACAAAGGATTTTTTTACAAATTTTCTTCATAGCGCACCAAAGTGCCTTTTTTTAGTAAATTGATTTTGCCATTTATTGCAAAGGCGCGGTTTATTTTATCGCTTAAATCGCTTGTTTTGACTTTTTCTAGCATTTTTGCATAAGCGTTTATTAAAAAAAGTCGCATTTGCTCTTTAAAATCCGCGTAATTTAGTGCCTTTATATGCTCATCGATGGCGATTCCTAGCAAATCTTTATGCTCTAATTCTCCGCGTTTTAGGGCTAAAAATGCCTCTTTGCGCGTGAAAATGCCCTCGCTTAAATACTCCAACGCAACTTCAAGCAACGCATTATCCTCCAAAATGGATTTCAGCAAAATTTCCTCCGCATTTGATGGATTTGCGAATCTATTGTTTGTTGCATTTGGATTTGGCGTGTTTGAAGATTTGCTATTTTTGCGCACATTTAGCAATCGTGGCGAGATTTGAAGCGTATTTGCCACAAAATCCTTGTATTCATCGCGCAAAAGCGGGGATAGATTTTTCATAAAGTCCAAAATCTCATTTAACGCCCTCTCTTTTTGCAGTGGATTGCCCAAATCAAAGCGATTTGCAATGGTTTGAATGACAAATTTGATAAATGGGATAGGCGCGGAAAATAGCTTTTCTAAATCCGCGATTTTGCCCTCTACCACCATATCTGCTGGGTCTTTGCCATTTTCAAAAATCACCACGCCACCATTTTTGTTTGCCAAAAGCAAGGACGCCTTAAATGCCGCATTTATCCCCGCATTATCGCCATCATAGCATAGCAAAATATCCACTTCACCCCGACTAATAAGTGGAATATGCGTTTGCGTAAGCGCAGTGCCTAGCGTGGCAACGGCGTTTGTAAAACCCGCTTGATGAAGCATAATCACATCAATATAGCCCTCTGTGATGATGATTTGGTGTTTTTTGAAAATACCCTCCCGTGCGAGATTGTAGCCATAAAGAAGGCGTGATTTGTTAAAGATTTTGCTTTGCTGTGAGTTGATATATTTCGCGCCTTCGCCACTCAATATTCGCCCACCAAAGCCCACAGCCTTGCCATTTGTCGCATATATGGGAAACATAATGCGCCCACTAAATCTTGCAAAAAATCGATTCGCGTTGCTTGAATCGCGCCCAATTACGCCAATTTCAACCAATTTATCAAATGGCATTTGATTGCGCTTTAAAAACGCCACAAAATCCGCGCCCACGCCACTAAAACCAAGTTTGAATTTTGCAATAGATTCATCGCTAATGCCTCTATCGCGCAAATATTGCAAGATATTTGAATTTTGTCGCAAGAGATTTTGATAGTAGCTGACAATCTTTGAAAGGCTATCATTCACGCCAAAATCAAGCGGTTTTTTGTCGGTATAAGTTAGCGTGAAATTACATAAATATGCAAGTTTTTCAACCGCTTCGGCGTAAGTCAAATTTTCGATTTTCATTATAAAGCTAATGCAATCCCCGCCCTCGCCACAGCCAAAGCATTTGAAAATATTGCGCTGCGGATTTACCACGAAGCTTGGCGTTTTTTCGTTGTGAAATGGGCAACACGCCGTGTAATTTGCGCCTGTTCGGCGAAGCTCTACATAGTGGCTTACAATCTCATAAATGTCCGCTCTTTGCTTTAATTGCTCAATTGATTCGCGCTCAATCATCGCCAAAATTCGCCCTTTTTTTGATAGCAGATTCTGCGTTTTCACAGAATCTAGCGCATTCTACAACTCGCCTTTTTCGATTTTCGCTAACAAATACTCGGCGAATGCCTTTGCGTTTGGATAAAGGCGAGCGATACTTTGAGAATTTTTCGCCTTCTCAACCGCCTCTTTATATCGCCCGGCGCGAATGATTCTGCGTGTGTGCTTTATGCGATATTCAAGGGTTGAGAGTTCCTTGCCGTAGTTGTCAATTATCGTTTTTACGAGTTTTGCTCGTGCTTTTTTGTCGATGATTTCTATTTTGTCATATTTGATTAACGCCTCCAAACTGCATAAAATAAACCATCCGCCCGCTTTCATAAAAGAACGCTTGAATTTTTCATCTGTCATTTTTGTCGTCATTTTACTTCCTTTTTTTGCTGAAATAGATTTGATATTTTACCCCATATTTTTAAAAAAATGTTAATTTTGAAAATATTTTGCAAGATTCTGCGAATTATTATTTTTCCGTCATTGCGAGCGAATGCGAGTGTGGCAATCTATAACTTCATTCAATAAATGGATTGCCACGAAGTCGCCACAAGTGCGACTTCTCGCAATGACGAATCTATTTTAGATTCTGCGTTTTTTGGCGTTTTTTCGCAGAATCGCAGAATCTTACGCGAAATTCGCAGAATCTCACGCGCGAAAATCGCAGAATCTACACCAAATTCCGTCATTGCGAGATTCTGCGAATTATTATTTTCCCGTCATTGCGAGCGAGCAAAGCGAGCGTGGCAATCCAAAATTTTATCAAAAATCACGCATCCTTTATCGTTTTGATAAAAGATTCGTAGAATTTATCTAACTTTTCTTGCTCTGCCTCTAACTTCTCTAAATCCTTGCAATCGCGCTTCACACGGCATTCTAAAAGCTCGATTTTTTTAAGCAGATAATTAAACATTTGCGCTTCAATGTCGGGCAGTTTGTTTTGTGCGCTAGATTCGCGCTCACGCCCTTTTTGGATAATTTTGGCAGGGATTCCTATGGCTGTCGAATCGGGCGGAATGTCCTTTATTACGACAGAATTTGCGCCGATTTTGGCGTTTGCGCCGATTGTGATATTGCCCAAAATTTTCGCACCTGCGCCGATAACCACGCCATTTTCGATTGTGGGGTGGCGCTTGACTTTTTCCAAACTCACGCCCCCCAAAGTCGCGCCTTGATAAATGGTAATGTCATCTTTTAAAATCGCCGTCTCACCGATGACAACGCCCACTCCGTGGTCGATAAACACGCGCCTACCGATGATTGCCGCAGGGTGAATGTCGATATTTGCCACAAACTGCACAAATCCCATAATGATTCGCGCAAAAACCTTAAATCCGCGATTGTAAAGCCTGTGTGCTACGCGATGATTCACAAGCGCAAAAAGCCCCGGATAGTTGAAAAATAGCTCGATAGTCGAATTAAACGCAGGGTCGCGGTGGCGCACCGTGCGAAAATCCTCTTTGATAAGGCTAAAAAGATTCATTTGTTTCCTTTAATTTTTGGGTAGATTCTGCGAATTTTGGTAATAAAATGGCGTAGATTCTGCGATTCACGCATAAAAACGCAGAATCTACTTCGCACTAATCGTCCTTAAATAGCCATTTTCGCTAAGCATTATATAAAGCTGTCCCAAAATCTCTTTGCGCTCATCATCGTTTAAAAACTCGCTCTCATCAATCCTTTGGCGCAAGATTCGCTCAATGTCCTTTGTATCATAGTCCAAATCATCAAGCACATCTAATATATTTTGCGCAGGGAGCAGATTTTCGATGATATATCCGCTATCAGAATCATCGTCCAAAATCACGCTAAATTCTGTGGGGTGCGTGAAAAGATTGTGCTTCATTCCAAGCACTTCTTGATACGCGCCCACCAAAAAAAATCCCAAAAAATATTCATCATTTTTTATATCCACATCGTGCAAAAATAATGGCATATTTTTATCAAAGCTGATTTCGCCATCGCTATCGCAGGTTATATCCCAAAGACTTGCACTTCGTGTGGGGCGCGTGTTTAGCTTATCAAGTGGCATTACGGGGAAATTCTGCCCTAGCCCCCAGCTATCGGGTATGCTTTGAAAAAAGCTACAATTTAGCAAATATCGCTCTTGAATCTCATCTTGGATTCGCAAAATCTCATTGTGATTTTTGTGCTTTAAAATGCCTATGACTTTTTTGATAATCAAATGCACCAAAATCTCCGCATTGCTTCTATCCTGCAAATCGATATATCCTAACTCAAAAAGCGTTAAAAGCGACTCCAAATGGTCTAAACTATCGTGCAAATACTCCATAGCGTGGCGTTCATCGATGCTATTATACAAATCCATCAGCTCATCGATTAACTTTGGATTTTTGTCTTTTTTGAGTTTTAGTGCCTGCTCATCGTATTCTTGCGAAAATAGCTCTAATACAGGCGCAACTAGCACAGCGTGGCTTGCGGCAATATATCGCCCTGATTCGATAAAAATGTCTGGTTCGCGCTCTTTTTTGTTTTTTGCAATTTCTTTTAGCGAAAACACCACATCGCCACTAAATTCATCAAGCGTATAGTTGCGATTGTTTAGCCCCTCGTGTTGCGTGTATTCTACCGCCAAACCGCCACCGATATTTACGATATTTAGGTTTTCACAGCCCATTTTGCGAAGCTCGGCATAAATGTTACCCGCCTCGCGCAGTGCCTTTTTAAGTGGCGAAATGTCGCGAATCTGTGAGCCGATATGAAAGTGAATCATCGAAAATTGTGAGATAAGTTTGGATTTTTTAAGTAGATTCACCGCCTCCAAAAGCTCTGTTGAAGTTAGCCCAAATTTGGCATTTATCCCGCCAGACTTCGCCCAAATCCCGCTACCCATCGAATGTAGTCGAATCCTAATGCCGATATTTGGGTAAGGTGCGCCCATTTCTTTTGCCACTTCGATAATCGTCTGCAATTCATTTAGCCCTTCGATAGTCAGCGTGATATTATGCCCCATATTTGAGGCGATAAAGCCCAAATTTATCATTTCTTTGTCTTTGAATCCATTGACTGTGATAGGTGAGCCAAGATTCGTATAAGCCATAGCGACAATTAACTCCGCCTTGCTCCCTGCTTCTAGCCCATAGTCCTTGTCGATTGATGCCTCTACAAGTGGCAGGACAAAGTTTGGAAATTGATTGACTTTGAGCGGGAAAACCGCCTTAAACGCGCCTTTGTATTTATACTGCTTAATGGAGCTTTTAAACGAGCTAAAAAGTTTGTTTAGTTGCTTTTTGATTAAATGCGGGAAGCGAATAAGAAGCGGACCTTTATAGCCGTCATCGCGGATTTTTCGCACAATATCAATAATGGCAATGTCTCTATTTTCTTCAATCTTTACCTTGCCATCTTCGATGACAAAATCATCCCTAGACCAAAACTTTATCCCGTAGTCAAACATCTCGCGCCGTCCTTGTGTTTAAACTTAAAAAAGCGGAATTATAGCAGATTTAATATTTTCTGCTACAATTCATCTTTTATTTTTGAAAATAAGGATGTGAAAATGAAAGAGTTGATTAAAAAAAGTTTGATTTTTAGAGTGCTAAATCCCCTGCGCTTGGCGATTCTGCGAATGTGGGAGAAGCGATTAAGCGATGAGGAATATTTCAAAAAAAGACATCAAAAAATCTTTGGTTACACACCAGATTTCGCCCACCCAAAGACATTTAATGAAAAAATCATCCACCGCATTTTATTTGATAGAAATCCACTTTACACGCACCTTGCGGATAAATTAAAGGCGAGGATTTATATCGCCTATAAATTGCGAGATTTTGCGTTTGAGGGGGGGGGCAGATGAGGTAAAGAACGCAGAATCTACGCTAGATTCTGCAAATTGCGATAAAAATAAATTAGATTCTGCGAAAAATTCCACAGAATCTCCCCCAGATTCTGCGCTTTTCCAAACACTTCAAAAACCAATCGATGAGTTAAAATCCGCCATTTTTGAGACGAATTCCTGCAAATTTTTGCCAAAACTTTATGGCATTTGGGAGTGCGTGGAGGCGATAGATTTTGATATTTTGCCAAATTCTTTTGTGCTAAAAACAAATCACGATGGCGGTGGCGTGGTGCTTGTGAGTGATAAAAATGCACTCTTACGCGACAAGCACGCATTTAAGTCCGCGATGAAAAAACTAAAAAAGCACCTTACGACAAATTACTACACACTTTACCGCGAGTGGCATTACAAAAACATCACCCCACGCGTATTTGCGGAAGAGATGTTGTATGAAAAGTTTGAAAATGGGGATTTTCAATACCCAAGCGATTATAAAGTGCATTGCTTTGGTGAGTGTGCGTATATTCAAGTCGATACCGAGCGATTTACAAATCACACGCGCACGATTTTTAACGCGCAGTGGGAGAAAATGGAGTGCGAGTATTTATATCCCACGCCAAAAAATATTCCGCCCCATCCGCAGAATCTCGCCCTTATGCTTCAAATCGCCACGCATTTATCAGCGCAAATATCGTATTTACGGGTGGATTTGTATAATTGTGGGTGCGTTGTGGTGGGGGAACTCACGCTAACGCCAGAAGGTGGCACGGGGCGATTTAGTCCAAATTCGTGGGATGAAAAATTAGGTGCGCTGTGGAAATAGCGCAGATTCTGCGATTTTACGCAAAAATTTAATAGATTCTGCGATTTTTGCGCCTTTCGCAAAATCTAAATTGCCACGATTTTCTAGCGAACATCCCACAATAGCAAAAACGCGCAATCTACATTTTCCACAAGTCGCCTAACTTTCTATCCCACTCAATCGGCGTAAAAATATCCGTCCCACCCGCAGGCGTAAAGGTGAATTCCCCCACAAACACGCGCTTATTGACATTATACAAATCCACGCGCACATACTTTGTCACACTCAAAATTTCCGCGATTTGCAACATTTGCGATAAATTCGTAGGTTTGCTCGGCAGGGAATTTGGGTGCTTTTGGTAGCGAAAGGGCATCGTCTGCCACTTGCAACTCATCGCAATCTCGCATTGCTTCACAAAGCGATTTGTGATGGTCTCGATGTGACTTATCGCACCGCCAAAGCAATGCACTTTATAATCGCTTGGGTATTGAAAATCCCCATTTTCAAACTTTTTCGCGTGAGTTTTCTTAAAACGGCATTTTTAAAATAAAATTTTACGAATCTCTACTCTTTAAACAATGCCTTAAACATTTTTTCTTTTTCCTCGCTAGACATCGCGCCATCATCCGTAGAATCTGCCGAATTTTGCGTTAGATTCTGCGTTTTATCCGTATTTATCGCAGAATCTAGCGCATTTTCCGCGCCTATGTCATTTATAACTAGCTCCAATCCCAAAAGCATCGAAGCCAAGCGGATATTTACGCCATCTTTGCCGATGACTTTTGGCTTTTGTTCGCTGTGGATTGTGATTGTGGCTTTTTCGTCCTTTATTTTTACGCTTTTGATTTTGGCGGGGCTTAACGCATTTGCGACAAAGATTTCAGGGACGGGCGAATACTCGATACAATCGATATTTTCGCCACATATTTTTTTGCTAACGGCGTTGATTCGCACACCTTTCACGCCAACGGTCGCGCCTACCGCATCTACGCGAGGCGTATTGCTTTGCACGGCGACTTTTGCGCGGACACCGGGGATTCGCGCACTTTTGATAATGCTGACTTCACCATCGGCGATTTCAGGCACTTCAAGGCGCAAAAGTTCCTCCAAAAACTTCGGCGTAGTGCGACTTAGCTCGATTTGAATGCCATATTTTTTGTCAAAATAGATATTTTTCAAAATGCACGAAATATTCTCACCCACCGCGAATCTCTCGCCTTTTATACGATTTTTGCGTGGGAGTTTTGCTCGCGTAGCGTCAATCTCTACGATACTATCCTCGCTTTTCTTATCCACAAAAATCACCATACCATTCACAATCTTGCCTATGTGGCTTTTTAGTTGCTCATAGATTTGGTTTTCCAAACTCTTATCCATAAGCTCTTCAAAGTCCTTTAACAGCGCACTTGTAATGTTGCGATTGATGTCAATTTCGCTCAAATTTATCTCTAACAAAATCTCATCGCCGATGTGAAGTGCGCTACTATCGATATTTGGCAGATTTTGCGCCGAATCTAGCGTGATTTCTGTCTCACTATTAAAATCCGCCGAATCCACCACTTTTAGCTTGTAAAAAAGCTTTATGGTTTTGTCTTTTTTGTCAAAATCAATGACATAGTTTTTATCCTCGCCAAGCGTGTTTTTTGCTAGTTTTAAAATCTCGCCTTCGACAATATTTTGCACCGATTCAAGTTGCAAACCCTTCTCGTATGCGATAATCTCCATAACATCTAAAATCTTATCCAAATGATTATCCTTTGAAATTTAAAATCGCAAATTATAACAAAATTGCGCTAATTTTTAAGGGTAATTTGCTACAATCCGCAATTTAAAATTTTTCACATTTTTAAGGACACAAATATGGAATTTAAACTAGCAAAACCAGAGCTAAACAGCAAGGCAAAAAGCATTTCGCTTGATGAAATCATCAAAGTGGCAGAAGAAAATGGTAGCGCGACATTTTATTTGGATAGCGAAAATGGCGCAAAAGACATTCAAAAACTCCGCACTTCGCTAGAAAAAGCAAATAAATCCGTGCAGTTAAATGAGCTAAAATATGGATTAGATAGCTATCTTTATGAATTGCATATTATAAGCTATTAGATTCGCGTGAATCGTGTGAATCTTGGGGCATTTTGTGGCGAATCTTACGCATCTTGTGGCTTTTTTTGGGCGCGAATCTAGTGGATTTAGAGCATAAATGATTCAAAAAAAACTTTTTATCAAAACCTTTGGTTGTGCGATGAATGAGCGCGATTCAGCCCATATCATCGCAGAGCTTGGTGCAAAAGAAAATTACATTCTCACAGACGAGCCAAAAGACGCGGATTTGATTTTGATAAACACCTGCTCCGTGAGAGAAAAGCCCGAGCGCAAACTTTTTAGCGAAATAGGCATTTTTACAAAACTCAAAAAAAGGGGCGCAAAGCTAGGGATTTGCGGATGTAGCGCAAGTGCGATGGGCGAATCGATTATCAAAAAAGCCCCAAGCGTGGATTTTGTGCTTGGTGCGCGAAATGTCTCCAAAATCACGCAGATTTTAAATATCCCAAAAGCAGTCGAAGTCGCCACAAATTACGATGAAAGCAATTATGAATTTGCGCTTGGCGGGGGCGAATCTGGCATTCATAAATTTCGCGCGCTGATAAATATTTCAATCGGTTGTGATAAAAAATGCGCCTATTGTATCGTCCCGCACACGCGTGGCAAAGAGATTTCAATCCCCCTTGATATGATTATAAATGAAGTGCGATTCCGCGCCAAACGGGGCGCAAAAGAGATTATTTTGCTAGGACAAAATGTCAATAATTATGGCGCGAGATTTTCTAGCCCCCATAAGCGCGTGAATTTCACTGAACTTTTGCGCGAAGTAAGCAAAGTTAGCGGTGTGGAGCGCATTAGATTTGTTTCTCCGCACCCACTGCACTGCGATGATGAGTTTATCGCGGAGTTTGCGAGTAATCCAAAAATCGCAAAATACATTCACCTGCCCTTGCAAAGCGGGAGTAGCAAGGTTTTACGCGATATGAAGCGCGGTTACACAAAAGAGTGGTTTTTAAATCGTGTGGAGCGATTCCGCGCACTTGCCCCAAATGTCGGCATTGGCACGGATATAATCGTGGCATTCCCGACTGAACGCGAATCTGACTTTGATGAAACGCTTGAAGTCGTGGAGAGTGCGCAGTTTGATACGATGTATAGCTTTATTTATTCGCCAAGAGCAAATACAAGCGCGTTTGACTTGCCAGAAATCCCCAAAATCGTGGCAAATGAGCGACTAAAAAAACTGCAAAATTTACATAAAAAAATTTTAGCGCAAAAAGCAAAGCGCGAAATAGGGCAGATTCATAGCGTGATGATAGAAAATCATAATGATAAGCGCGAATTTGAAGGGCGAAGCGACAATGGCAAATTAGTGCGCCTAAAAAGCGCAAATCCGCTTACCATAGGCGCAATCTATGACACAAAAATCACACACGCCAAAAACGGCGCATTGTTTGGAGAAATCGTGTAGATTCGCAGAATCTCGCGTGAAAATTTTATCAAAACGCAGAATCTGTCCCACGCCGTCATTGCAAGGAAGTTTGAGTGAAGCGAAAACAACGAAGCAATCCACGCCTTATTCGTCATTGCGAGTCCTTGCGATAGCAAGGCGAAGCAATCCAAAAAAATATAATATAGATTGCCACGAAGTCGTGCCGACTTCTCGCAATGACGGGAATTTGGCGCACTAGATTCTGCGTTTTTTAGCAAAGTCTAAAAGCTAAACACATATCGTGCCGTTACGCTAAATGGGCTATGGAGCGTGTTTTTAACTTTTACAATGCCACTATTATTTCCGCCTCCATTGCCATTTTTCACGGATATGCTTCTATCAAGCAAAGTGGTTTTCAAAAACGGCACTTTTGCCACTAGCTCAACGCCGTGATTTTTAGCGATATTTGCGCGAAGTCCCACATTTAGCGACAAATCAAAGCCCGTTTTGGCGAGGCTAACGGGAGCTGTGATATTTTGCGCCAAGCTATTCAAATAGTCCTCGTGCTCGTCCAAATCTTGCCCGCTCCACGAGTTTCCGCCCACTCCAAGCCCGATAAATCCGCCAAAGTCCAGCGTCTCATTTGCCACAAAATTTGCCAAAAAATCCACATTCGCGCCGTAATTTATCAAAGTGCCTTCAACCCTATCTTTCCAATTATAGCCCCGCGCTACGGCGTTTGATTTTAGTGTGGCGTGTGTAATGCCGACATTTGCGTAGTAGCGCAGTCCCAAGTATTGCGTGAAAAACTGCTTGTATCCTACGACAACGCCGTATTTTACGCCTCCGCCGTCATATTTTGCGCTTTGGTTGAATGCACCGCTGATTTTATTTTCAAATTTTCCTGCGCCATAGCCGATTTCCGCGCCTGCAAATACGCCACTTTCTTCGGCAAATGCGAGATTTGCGCTACAAAAAATTAGCGATAAAGCGATTTTAGGGAGTTTGTGAGTGTGTGTGAAGTTCGCAGAATCTAGCGTAAAAATTTTACAAAAACGCAGAATCTCGTGCGAAATTTTACAAAAACGCAGAATCTAGTTAAAATATTTCGCTTCGCTTATTCTCTCGCAATGAAGGGACAAAACACATTAGATTCTGCGATTCGCAGAATCTCGCGTGAAAATTTACAAAAACGCAGAATCTCGCAATGACGAATTTCTCAAACTCCCGCAAACGCACACAAAGCACGCACTTTTTTACGCGCCTTTTGCAGCTGCTCCAAGTCCCCACATCGGCAAGAAAATCCCAAGCGCAAGTAGCAACACCAAACACGCCAAAAAGAAAGTCATTATCGGCTCAATATACGCCGATAAGTTATCCAAAATGTAGTCATATTTGATTTTGTAATACTCCGCCACGCTTGCTAGCATTTTATCTAGCTCACCGCTCTGCTCTCCCGTATTTACCATTTGAATACTCATCGGGTCAAAGTATTTCGTCTCAGTGAGCGCATCTGTGAGCGTTACACCCCGCTGAATCGCGCGATTTACGGTGATTAGATTGCTTTTCATATAGTCGTTGCCTAAAAGTGTGGCAGATGATTCTAATCCCTCTTCTAGCGCAATCCCCGCTTTTAAAAGCAAAGATAAAGTCGTGGCGTATTGCGTGATATTGGATAAAAATACGATTCTGCCTATCAGCTTTACTTTTAAAATATTCTTATCAAAGGCGTATTTGAACTTCTCACTGCGCTTGTAGCGGTTCATAATCAAAATAATCACCCCCGCAATGCAAAACGCCACCAAAATCCCATAATTTGTCAGCACCTCTTCAATACCGATGAGAATCTTCGTAGGCAGTGGCAAGTCGCTCCCAAGCTCGTTAAATATATCCTTAAACTGCGGGATAACAAGCAAGCACAACGCCACAAACGCCACGCTCATCGCCACCATAACGATTATTGGATAGCGCATCGCTTTTTTGAACTTCGCACGATTATCGCGGAGCTCTTCTAGGTTTTTTACTAGCATATCCAAAGATTCTGCGAGATTACCCGTCTTTTCGCCCAAAGAAATCATCGAAATTGGCAATCCGCCGATGACAAGCTTATGGTCCATAAATGAATCCGTTAGCGTCCGCCCGCTATTTACGCCTGTAAGCACTTCATCAAAAATGCCTACGAGCTTGTCATTATTCGTGTATTTTACCAAATCCTCCAAAGTCGATTGAATCGAAATCCCCGCATTTAGCATAAAGCTCATCTGCTTAAATGCCGCGATTAAGTCATCATAGCGAATCGCCTTATCCTTCGTCATATCCGCATATAGCTTCAAATATGCCGGCGGGTTAGCTTCAACTGCGGAGATGGGTTTTAGATTATGCTTATTTCTAGCAAGCTCAAATGCCGCATCTGCCGTCATCGCTTTGATTGTCATCTCAACTTTTCTGCCGTTTTTCTTTGCTTTTACTTTAAAAAATTTCATAGTTTTGCCACCCTATACACTTCATCTAAACTCGTCCTACCCTCCAACGCCTTTGCTAGTGCGTCCTCAAACATCGTAACAAAGCCATCTTTTCTAGCCTCTGCCAAAAGCTCATCTTTTGTCGCATTTGCCGAGATAAGTCGCCGCATACCTTCTGTGCCAAGCACAACCTCCGAAATAACCTCCCTGCCTGAATACCCCTGCATACCGCACTTTGAGCATCCGTGCGATTTGTAGAAGTGGTAATCCTCCGGTATCAAATTTTTGATTTGATTTAGCATTTTTTCAGGTGGCTCTACTTCATATCGGCATTCTGGGCAAAGTTTGCGCACAAGTCTTTGCGCCTGTAATCCGCACATTGTCGAGCCGATGAAAAATGATTCAACGCCCATATCTAGCAAACGCGCAACACCGCTAATGGCGTCATTTGTGTGAAGTGTCGCTAACACCAAATGCCCCGTGAGTGCGGCTTGCAAAGCGATTTGCAAAGTCTCTTTATCTCGAATCTCACCTACCATTATGATATCTGGGTCTTGTCGCAGAATCGAGCGAAGCCCCGCAGCAAATGTCATACCCGCGCGCTCATTTACCATCACCTGCTGAATCATATCCATTTGATACTCCACAGGGTCCTCAACCGTGATGATTTTGTGTGTGACGCTTTTGATGGCATTTAGCGCGGCGTAAAGAGTTGTCGTTTTCCCGCTACCTGTGGGTCCTGTAACTAGCACAATGCCATTTGGCTGTTTAATCGCCTCATTAAATCTATCGAAATTTAGCTCACTAATCCCCAAATCCTCCAAGCGCACGAGCACTTTGCTCTTATCCAAAATCCTAATAACGATTGATTCACCTGTGATAATTGGCAAAGTTGAGATACGAAAATCATAAGGTTTATTTAAAATAATATCGCTGTAACGCCCATCTTGCGGTTTTCTCCGCTCGGCGATGTCCATATTTGCCATTAGCTTGATTCGCGAAGCAAGTGGCGCAAACATATCTTTATCAAACTTAAATGCTTCTCTCATCACGCCATCCACGCGGATTCGCACCAAAGTGCTTTTTTCAGTCCCTTCGATGTGAATATCGCTTGTCTTTTGCTTAATCGCGGTTTCAAAAATCACATAGACAAGCTTTGTAATCGAGCTTTGATTCACATCATCGGCGAGTAAAATATTTTGCGAATCGCCGCTAATTTCTTCGCGGATTTTTTTAACGAGCAATTTTACAGAATCGTGCAACGAAATGCGAATCACAATCCCCACAATCTGCTCTTTTTTAGCAATGCAAAATGCTACCTTTTTGCCACGAATGGAGCGCGACATCGCGTCCCGTGCTTGAATGTCAAATGGGTCTGCCAACACCACCTTTACTTCGCCACCGCTCTCGCTTAACGGGAAGCTCAAATACCGCTCAATAATCGCAAACGGCACTGAATCTGCCACTTCGGGATTAAACTCAATCGCGTCTAAATCCACATACTCCATATTTAGCATTCTTGAAAGCAACTTCAAAATATTCTCTTCGCTATTTGGAAAGTCCTCCAAAATGGAGATTAGATTTAGCTCGCGCCGTTTGCAAAGCTCGACAAAAAATCCAAGTAATTTCGTCTCTTCTAAATATCCTAAATCCACTAAGATTCGGACGATTTTTTTGCGGCGGACTTGCTTTTTTTGCTCTTCTAGTGCTTTGTTTAATTGCTCATTTGTGATTAAACCAGCGGAGATTAGTCTATCTCCAATTCTCACTTTTGCCACTAGATGATGCCTTGTCGCATTTTGTTTAGCACATCAAGTGCGTCTTTGGCGTTCGTGCTTGAAGTGTAGCGGTCTAAAACGGAGATTGCCTGCTCTTTTTTGCCACTTAAATAAAGCGACTTTGCATAAATTATCCAACTTTCGCTTTTTTGCTTACCACGCGAATCGGCATTTGACGCGTTGAGCGCCCATTTTATGCTGTTTTCATAGTCTTTAATCTCGTAGTAATATCGCGCAACTTCAATGGCGGTTTTGTAGTCTTTGTTGTTACGAAAATCTACCTTTTTAAATTCGATGGTTTGCTCTTTTGTGATACTTTGCGAAGTGATGAGTAGTGGCTTTTTGGGTTTAGATTCTGCGATTTTGGGCGCGATTTGTGGCGTAGATTCTGCGCTATTTATCGGTTTATCAAATACGCGCACTTCTTCAACGCTCGTCTTTGGTATTTGCCTTTTGGCGGGGGTGGCGATATTTTGATATTTGTAAAATCCCGTATCGACAAACATATTTACATCTACGATTTGACTATATTTATCACTAATATTTACCCAACCATTTTGCGTTTTCGCCCAACTGCTATTGCTTTCACTCGCGCAAAAAATGGCATCCATTGGATAATAACCAAGTGGCGTGGATTTTACAGAGGCATTTTGCCTTGCGGTGAGTTTATCTACGATGACTTGCCTGCAAATAAATTCTATTTTGTCTTTGTCTTGCGTGAGCGCAGAATCTGTGGTAGATTCTGCGATATTTTTGGTGGATTCTGCGACTTTATTAGATTCTGCGAAATTCGCAGAATCTGTGGCAGAATCTATGACTTTCGCAGAATCTAGCGGTATTTTTGGCGCAGAATCTACGCTTTTTACTAGATTCTGCGGATTTTGGGCAATGCGATATTTTTTATCAAAAACTTGCATTTTGATAAAAAATGTAAGAAGCGCGATGAATGCCACAAGCAAGGCGACAAATAGATAAAATATCGCCCTTTTATATTTGTATGCTTTCCAGCGACCCTCTAACTCTACAACTTTTTTCATCCAAAAATCTTAATCCTCGCTGACAACTTCTTCGATATTTGCCTTGACATCGCCTGTTTTGATGATTTCATTCACATTTTCGCTATATCCCAAATCCTGTAAGCTTGGATTGTCATTTCGCTTAACAATATGCGGAGTGATGACAATAACCATCTCGGTGGTTTCTTCTGACAAAGTATCATAAGAGAACAAATATTTTAGAATTGGGATATATCCAAGTCCTAAAATCGGCACTCTGCTTTTTGTATTTGTCGCACTTTTATTTATCAAACCGCCAATTACGATTTTATCGCCATCTTTTGCGCGGATGAGCGATGAAAGCTGACTTGCACTTAGGTTTGGTGGCTCTTTTAATGCAGTGGTTTCATTTTCCACCATAGCGTCTTTTGTCTTTGTAATGCTTGGATTGATTTTTAACATAATGTATTCGCCCTGAATGGATGGCGTGATATCTAGCAAAACGCCAGCAAACACACTTGGATAATCCTCGTCGGTTGTAGTTGATGAAGTCCCGCTAGTCGCAGTTAAATATGATGAAGTTTTCTTATAGCGCAAAATGCTTCCTACGCTAATTAAGGCAGGTTGATTACTTAGCGTTAGCACCTTTGGATTTGAAACAGAGCGCACCGTGCCATAAGTCGTCAAAAACTCTATAACACGATTAAGCGAAAAGCCAGATGAAAAGAATTTAAGCGTCCCAAGAGAAAATGCTGGATTGCCGGCAAGCTCGCCTTGCTGTTGATTTGGCACCATAAAATTAGCTGTGTTATAAAGCTGATTCCAATCCACGCCAACGGTGTTGCCATTATTATGTGTAACTGTCAAAATATTTACATCGATTAGCACTTGATTTTGAAGCTGTGCCTCTAAATCTTTGATATATTTTCTAGCGCGTTCAATTTGCTTAATCGTCCCTGTGACGCTAACAAATCCTGCTGCTTTATTCACCACAACTGCTTGTCCTTGGATACCTGCACTTGTATTTGCCTTTTTGACATTATTATCTGCGGTAGCACCATCATTTTCATTGCCCTCGCCCTCCAAACTCGCTGGTTTATTTGGGCGATACTCATCGCCGGGGCGGAATGTGATTTCAAAAATCTCTTTTTCTATTTTATCCCAAAAGTTATAATCATCAGTGGATTTTATCTTCGTCCCACTAACGCTATCTGCCGTCCCGCTTTCACTACTGCCACCGCTAGAAGTTCCACTACTGCCACTGCTACTACCGCTTGAAGTGCCCTGTGATAGTGTGATATCCGTGCTACTTTCGCCCGTCCTAGCAGTGCCAATATAGTTAATCCTAAAAGTCTCAGTCATAAGATATGAAATCCGCAGAATCTTACCATCAAACTCGTAATTTAAATCGTGCTCCGTTAGCAATAAATCAAAGATTTTCTCCAAGGGCCACTCAACGACATTCAACGCAGGAGCAGAATCTGCCAATTTATTCTTCGCGGCATCATCACGCATAATCATACTATAACCGCACTCATTTGATAGTTGCACTAAAAGTTCGCCTATCGTAGTCCCATCCGTAGCACCAGAATAAAAACTAAATGTTTTATCCTCGCACACGCCACCTGCTTTTAACAAACCTAAAAACACCAATGATACAAAAATATACTTTTTCATCCTAATCCTACCTACTTATCGTTAAATTTGCTTACTATGATTTCGACTTTCTTTGGCATTACTGCTAAATTCACATCATCAAGTCCCTTAATCCGCGCATCCGCAACGCGCAAAGTCACCTTATCTTTATCGATTTTGATAACCTTCCACCCTACGATTTCATCGCATATTTGCTTGCCACTTTCCACTTTACACTCCTTCACCCATTTGTCATTGATGTGGGCAACATATCGCTGTTTTTCCGCAGAACCCATCGCAGAATCTGGTGCCACAACAATGCTCTTAACTTTTAGTGTAAGCACATCTTGTGCCAACTGAACTTTTTTCGCCTCTCGCTCTGCCATATCCTCCGGCTGACGATAAACATACACAAATGGGTCATCTACATTCCCCCCATTATCTTGGAAAAACTGCTCTCTCTCAAATCCCACAATATCATCTTTCAACTTAATATCCGGGTCTGCTGGCGCGATAGTCGCCTGTGCTTCTGGTGCTTTTGCCTCATTTGCCATAAGCACAAATACAGCGATAAATGATAATAGCACTGCCTTCATCATACACCTCCTTTAAAATTGCGTATCAAAATGCTGAAATTAAGGCGATTATCCTTGCTTTCGATGATTATACTATCAAGCGAGACAAACTGCCCGAAAGTCTCTAACCAATCGATATATTCTAAAATTTTATTATATCTGCCATAACCATACAGCACAAAGTTAGAATGCGTCATCCCGCCAAGGCTGATATTATCTTGAAACTCAATATCCGTGGCATTTACGACAAGTCCTAGTTCGGTTGCCTTTTTACTCGCCTCATCAAATGTGAGAAACCAATCTCTACTGCTATCAAACACATCATTTAGCAGTCCATTTAGTCGCTTCAAAGTGCCTTGTGCTTGGGTTATTTGCTCATTTGTGCTACTTATTTGCTGCTCTAATGCTAAAAATCCGCCACTATCCATTGAGTTTATATAATCTCGTTCCTCTGCTACTTTGGTGCTAATATCGTTATGCGAGTATTCATATCCAGCGCGATATTCACTTGCCATATCATACACGCCAAAATACAACGCCGCTGCTATTGCCGCACCGACAATTAACCCAAATAATGCCCGTTCGGATGAGTTCTTATCCGCTAGATAATCATCTAATTTATCTAGTTGTTCGTAAAATTGTGTTTGCAGTTGATTCATCGCACCACCACCTTAACTATTGAATTTAAACGCTGACTAACCCTCTTTTCCAAATCGGGATTTATGCTAAAATCATATTTTGCACTGATTGATTCAACTTCAAGCGTTTCAGTCGCAGAATCTAGCGCAGATTCTGCGGTATTTGCGACATTTTTAGCGACATTTGCAATCTTTTGTGCGGGGGTTTGCTCTGCTTTATTTGGCGCAGTGTCCCTAGATTCTGCGAATCTTTGCACTTTTGTGGTTTTTACACTTTTATAAATCTTTTGATTATTTAGATTTAAGATAAAGTCCGAAATGTCTTTTTGCGTTTTGGCAAAGAGATTTAGCTCGACAATCAACTGCTGATTATTATTCGCAATCGCCGTGTATTTCACAATATCTACCTTACTATTTTTGGCGACTTTCAAAATATCATCTACGACTTTTGACTTTTGGATATATCCCACTTGCCAAGTGTGAATATCGCTCATATTTCCACGCACATCGGCAATCTCTTTGTCAATGCCTGTTTTTGTTTGGCGCAAAGAGTCAATTTGCGTTTTTAGCTGTCCTTCCCTACCGCGATATTCCTCCGCTTGTGGGTGTAAAACGCTATCATATTCACTTTGCAATGTATCGCCTCTAAAACTTAAAAATGCGCCCATTCCCAAATTATACACAGGATACGCAAGTGAAAGCACGAAAATCCCCGCCACAATCATCACAAACTGCCCGCATTCTCTTTGAGAAAGTGGCTTTGGACGCTTGGCATACGAGAAGTTTGGCAGTTTTGATTGCGGGTCGTTGATGTATAAGTCCGCATAGTGCATTGCAATGCTTGCTATCGCGTGCTCGCCCCTTTGCACATCGGTAAATGCGAGTTGATTAAATGGTTGCACATCAATCAAAAATGAATCTTTGAAAAACTGCAAGTAAGCATTATCATACTCCGAACTCATCCCAAAATACATTGTGTGCGGGTCTAAATCCTGATAAACTCGCTTAATATACAAAATATTTTCCTCAATGTCTCTGCTGATTTTATCTAGCATTGAGTCGATTGATGCTTTGTGCTCGGCGGATTCCTGTGAGTTGCCAGAGATGAAGTTTTCAAACTCGGTTGTGCTAAGTTCTAGCGAAGTTTCTTGATTAAACTCCACGCGGAGGCGGTGCATATTGCAACCTATTGTTTTTACATAAATCGGTTCGCCCTTGCTATAAAAGGCAAAAATCCCGCTATTTGCCCCTACAAATACAAAAATATGATTATCCGCCACATCTAACTTGCCCTTTTTATAAAGCACAAGTGGCAAAAACGGCGAAGCGGTGATAACATCAATAAACTGCGACTTTGCGACTAAATCATCATAAGTTTTCTCTAACTGCCCCGCATCGATGGCATAAACATCATAATTCCAATGGTCTGCGTCAAAACTCGTCTCAATCTTAAAATACGATATTTCATAACTCGCATCCGTGGGGATATTTAGTTGCTTATAAGTATTTTCGATGATGAAGTCGTCTATGTCGTTTTCATCCGTATCTTTTGGCACTTCGATATTTGTTTTGAGTAACAAATCAAAATTTAGCAAAGTGGCAATTCTAGCACTTGGCGTGATTGCCTTTGTAAATTGCGAAATTTTCCCGCCCTGCGATGTAAAAGATATTTTCGAATCGCAGTTATAATACAGCAAATTTGCCGTTTTCTGCTTTATGCTCTTTTTTCCTGAACTAAACAGCGATGATATATTAAACTTCATTTTTATCCCTTGCTGACAAAATATTTTATCAAATCGGTATTATCGTTTCAATATTTATAAAAATTTGAAATTTTAGCAGTAAGTTTATAAATTTTTGTATATTATTTTTAAAAATCTACGATTTAAGATAAAATATTTTGAATTGTGGTAAGATTTTATTTATTTTTGATTTACGAAAGGAAAAGGAAATGCAAAAATTACAAGATTCTGCGCTAGATTCTGCGAAAATCGCAGAATCTACGATAAAACACAGCGCAAGAACCGCATTTACGATGATTGAGCTCATTTTCTCCATCGTCATTGTCGGTTTTATCATCCTCTCCATCCCGCTAATCGTCCGCCAAAGTAGCGCAAATACGATGATGTCGCAAAATGTCATCGGTTATTACAACGCGCTAACGCTTATGGAGACGATAAAATCCAAACCTTGGGATAAAGAAAATGTCGATGATTTTCAAAATTCTGGCGTGTATTATATCCTAAACACGGGCAACACAGCGACAGATTGCAAACAAGTCGCCGTTGAAAAATTCATAAACGGCGTAAAAACAAATGTCACCGAAAATATTATGACAAAAAAGGGACTTGCAAACGCAAATAAACGCCGTATGTGCGACCCAAATACGAAAGTCGCGTCTTTTATCTTGCCAAACTTTAAGGATTTAAACTCCATTAACGACTTTCACACTTATGAGATAAAAGTCAAAGGTGGCAGCGAGCGGGACAAAAATGGCAATGTTACAAATCTAAATAATGAGATTTTTGCACTAAGGACGGAGGTTGCGTATAAAGATTTTGGTGGTGGGGACGGCAATAGCGCGAATGCTGCATATAAAATCATAAATCCTCGCTTTACTCGCAGCGATATTAAGGAAATCAAAATCGAGTTAAGACGCATCGACCCAAATGGTGGCAATGAACTCTCCGCCGTATTTACATATTATGCGACAAATATCGGCACGGATATCCCGCTAATCAAAGACAACACGCAGAATCCATAAAGGGGGAGAGATGAAAAATTTTAATAAATTCGCAGAATCTACCACAAAAAGAAGTGCCTTTACAATGCTAGAACTCGTCTTTGTCATCGCAATCGTAGGACTTGTCTCTGTCGCAGGTGGCAAGGCAATCGTGCAGATTCTCACAAACTACACTTTGCAAAAGGAATTCGCTAGAATTGAGTTAGATTCTGCGTCTGCCATCCGCCAAATTTCAAGTTATTTGCAAAATTCTATTTGGGATTCGATTGCCATTCAGGGAAATAACGCCTATACTTCAATGCCCTTTGTAAATAACGCCGAACAGGGCAAAATCGGCATCGAGCACGGCACGAGATTATACTTCATCGAAAAAAATAAGAACATCGAGCAGGGATATTTTGATGGTAATCGAAGACTAAATTTGCCGTTATTTAGCGGATTTGTCGATGTGGAAAAGAGCGGTTGCAAAATGAATAATGGGAAAATCGAGGGTTGCAACATAATTTATAGTCAAAGCTCAACGGATAATATGCGAAGTTTCATAAACAGCGATAAAATCGCGCTGTATTTCCCATTTGTCAATGTCGGGACGAATAGTTATGTGGGGAATAAATATTACGCACAAAAAGTAACGGACAACACCGCGATTTTCCCCATTCGCGGATTTAGCTACAACAATAAAGACAAGCAGGAAGTTATGGAACTTTTTAGCGTCCCAAAACAAATAGGCGATGTGGCGATTATTGTAAATCAACTGCCAAGTTTCATCACCATCGAAAATGGCGCAAATCAAAATTATGAAAAAGGCGACTTGACAATCACCCAAAGCGTCCAAACGACTAAAACCACGCTCATCGCCAAGCGCGTCTCAAATCTCCACATTTGGACGGAGGCGAGTTCTAGTCTCATTCGCATTCGCATTTGCTTTGAACCAAGCGTGGTAAAAAGCGTTATGGATGAATTTTGCAAAGAGGGGATAATAATGCAATGAAAAAGGTAAATGATATGAAAGAAAATCGCATAGATTTACACATAAAAAATCATCCGTGCGAAGCACCCAAAACTCGCCCGCTTCGTGGTGCAAAAAATCGGGAGCAAACGAGCAGTAGTGCGAGTGCCGATTTTTTGCTAGAAGCGGATAAGCGAGGCACTCCCCCTAAAAGCGAAAAAGCGGCTGCTTTTTGGCGCGTAGGGGGAGCGGGGCGGGGGGTGCAGCCCTTTTTGCGAAAAGAAACTAGCGAATCAAATGCTAAAAATGGCGCAGATTCTGCGATTCAAGCTAAAAACGCAGAATCTACTTCACTTCGTCATTGCGAGGCACGAAGTGCCGAAGCAATCCAAAAAAATAATATGGATTGCCACGATTTTGCTACGCAAAATCTCGCAATGACGGAGAGCAATGCAGATTCTGCGAATCGCACGAATTTCGCAGAATCTAACATAAAAAACAACTCAGATTCTGCGAATTTCGCAGAATCAAATGCGCGCAGAATCTCGCAAATACACGCAAGAGGCAATCGCGCCGCCTTTGGTATGATTTTTGCGATAATCTTAACCATCATCGTCGCCGGACTTGGCATTTTGGGACTTAAATTTAGCGCAAAAACGCTAAACACCACGACAAATGAATACATTGCCATTCAGTTAGATTTATATCTAAACTCCACTGCGGAGTTAGCGATTTTATATGCGCAACGAAATGGATTTATTTGCGTGGAGGGCGCAGATTGCGATTTAGGACCAAATAATATTTCAGGGCAAACCGCCGGCAGAAATAAACGGCAAAACCCCGCCGACCCGATTGAAAAATATATCGAATACGGCGCAAATGGCGAGTATAAATTCAACTTCAAAATGACGCCATTTGATAATTATGACGAGTATGACGCAAGAGTGTATATGCAAAGCGCAGACCTTATTTCGTGCAAGGCGGATGTGCAAAAACCAGAAAATGCAAATAAGCGATGCTACGAAATACAAGAGGAAACCAAAAACGCCTTTTTGCTTGACATTTCAGGTAGCGTCACAAATCCAATCACAAATCAAACTTTGCGCGTTACCAAACGGCAAATCATTAAACCTTAAAAATGGAGTAGAAAATGGAAGAAACGAACTTAAATTACGACATCAGTATGCTATTAAGAACCACCGTAAAGCACAACGCAAGCGACTTGCATTTAGTCGCACGGAGCGAACCGCAAATCCGAATCGATGGCATTTTGGTAAAGCTGAATCTCCCCGTGCTAGACAAAAAGGACATCGACAAACTTTGCTATTCACTTCTAACCGACAAGCAAAAAAAGACGCTTGAAGAAGAGAGAGAGCTAGACTTCTCAATCGAGTTAGAGGATGTGGGGCGATTTAGGGTGAATTACTATTACACGATGGGGAGCGTGGCAGCGGCGTTTAGAACGATTGTCACCAAAATCCCGACACTTGATAGCATAAACGCACCGCAGATTTTAAAGCAGCTAGTTACCCGCCGAAAGGGATTGATACTCGTTACAGGACCCACAGGTAGCGGGAAAACCACCACCGTTGCCGCGATGATAAATGAAATCAACCAAAATGAAAAAAAGCACATTTTGTGTATCGAAGACCCCATCGAATATGTCCATAAAGGCATAAACTGCCTTTTTTCATACCGCAATTTAGGCGAGGATACAAAGTCATTTCAACGCGCACTAAAATCCGCACTACGCGAAGACCCAGACATCATATTCATCGGCGAGATGAGAAATATTGAAACGATGGAAATCGCCCTTGAAGCCGCCGAAACGGGGCATTTGGTGATTGCCACACTTCACACAAACTCCGCAGCGCAAACGATAAACCGCCTTGTAAGCTCATTTGAAGGCTCAAAGCAAGACCAAGTGCGAAGCCAAGTGGCAATCACAATCGAGGGCATTTTATCACAAATCTTGCTCCCACGCGTAGATGGCGGACGCGTAGCGGCAAATGAAATTCTAATCGGCACGCCCGCGATTCGCAACCTAATCCGCGAAAACAAAATCCACCAAATCAACTCACAAATGATGATAGGGCAAACGCTAACCGAGATGAAAACAATGGCACAAAGCCTAAATGAGCTTTATGGCAACCGCATAATCTCAAAAGAGGAATACGACATCGCAAGCGCCACGCTGTGAGTTTTTGCGGGTTTTGTGAATTTTATAAGTTTTATGAGCTTTGCGGGGAGATTCTGCGCTTTTTGCGTGAAATTCTACAAAAACGCAGAATCTACGCTAATATTGTCATTCTCGCGCGAAGTGTAACGAAGCGAAGAATCTCAAAGATTTTGATAAATTTATTTGATTCACGCGAATCTAGCGCGTTTATTTTTTCGTCATTGCGAGAAGTCGCGCTTTTAGAGCGACTTCGTGGCAATCCAAAAAAATCTCGAATTCTCCCCATCCCTTGCGGAGGGGGATTAAGGGGGTGGGTTAAATCCCGTCATTGCGAGGCGCGTAAGCGAAGCGAAAGCAACGAAGCAATCCACGAATCAAATGCGAATCCACTACACCATCATTGCGAGGAAGTGCGAAGCACTGACAAAGCAATCTATTTTAGCGAATCTTGAATATTGCGTGAATCGCTTACTTTGTGTGAATCTAAACGCAATAATTTATTGAGTTGATTTTGGGATATTGATTTTTATTTTTGATTAAATGTGCGTGATTTGGATTGCTTCGGCAACAATTCGCCTCGCAATGACGGCGTGAGGGTAGATTCTGCGATTTTGTGTTAGATTCTGCGATTTTGTGTATTCGAATCGAAATCTGCTTTTATTTTGTCATTCCGAGCGTAGCGAAGTAATCAAATGACAAATTGGCGCACTAGATTCTGCGCTTTCACACGATTCGCAGAATCTAATCGCCATAAATCGCAGAATCTGCGTTAAAATCGTTACAATTCTACTTATTTTTTGCAAAATCTACATAAAAATCAAAAAAATAATTATTTTTTAAGAAAACTTTAAGGGGGGGGGCAGTTATAATCGCTGTTTTTAATTAAAATTTAAGGGAGAAAATATGGCAACTTCACTTTATTTATTGCGTCTGTTAAATAACCATAATACACCGCAAAATAAACGCAGTGAAATTAAAAATATCGAGCAAAAATGCCGTGAATCTAAGCATAGAGTTGCGTTTTATGAAGTGGATATTAAAGATGGCGGATTTATGAGAGAAGCATTAGAAAATTCTAATGGGATATATTGAGTGAAAGGATAGAGTATGTATTTAAATAATGAATTATTAGAATTTGCCAAAAGTGGCAATTTAAGTGGTGTCAAACAATGCCTAGCAAATGGAGCGAATATTAACTTTGCAGATGAGCAAAACAATACAGCTATAATGTATGCCTCTATGAATGGGCATTTGGAAGTGGTAAAATTTTTATTAGAAATCCCCACTGCTAAAATTTCTATTAAAAATAATGACGGCAAAATGGCTATTGATTTCTCAAAAACTAATGAAATAAAACAATGTATCCGCAAATCGATGATTGACGTAATAGTAGAACAGACAGAAAGAATAGTAAAAGCAGCAATTCATGAAGGCGATAAAGAGGCAATGGCAATTTTAAACAAAATGGGGAGACCTGATTTTTGGCATTTTATTTAACTTAAAATTTAGATTGAGATACAAAAATCAAAAGGCAAGATTTGTGTAAAATTTTGTTTGATTAGAAACAATCCACATTTAAAGTTAGATTCTACGATTTTTTATATTCGAATCGAAATCTGCTTTTATTTTGTCATTCCGAGCGAAGCGAAGCAATCAAATGACAAATTGGCGCACTAGATTCTGCGCTTTTTAGTTTTTTCACACTAGATTCTGCGATTTCGCACGATTCACGCGAATCTAGCGCGATTTCGCAGAATCTAACTCACGCATTTTCTGTCATTTATCAAATGCCCGATTTTTAGATTGTAGCGCTCAATCATCGCCAAATCTTTGCGCGGAGCTTCGCCGCTCGTGGTTAGATAATCGCCAAGCACGATAGCGTCAATGCCGTATTTGAAAATCTCGCGCTGATTTGCCCCAAAGACGACTTCTCTCCCGCCTGCAAGCATTAAAATCGAATCGCGCAACATTTCTCGCGCCATTATAATCGTCTCAATCGCCTCATCGCGCGACATAACGGCGTTTGGCAAGGCGGGATTTGGCAAAGATGATTTAATGGGTATATAAAAATTTATCGGGCTTGAATGCGGATTTAGGCTTTTTAGGGCGGATAGAAGCTCGATTCGCTGCGCCACGCTCTCGCCTAATCCATAAATCCCGCCACTGCATAGTTTTAGCCCCGCGCTTAACGCATTTTCACAAGTCTCAAAGCGCGATTCAAAGCTGTGCGTGGTGCAAATGCGCGAAAAATTGCTCTGCGCGATCTCTAAGTTGTGATTGTAGCTATCCACGCCGTTTTGCTTTAAATGCAATAGCGAATCCCTATCCGCAATCCCGCAACACGCAATTAGTAGCATTTTTGGCAACTTTGCCTTTATCGTGTGCGCCAAATCCGCGACATATTCGCATTTTTTGCTATCCAAACCACGCCCCGAAGTTACCAAGCAAAAGCCACTTGCGCCGAATTTTGCCAAATTTTGCGCTTCGCTTAAAACCTGCTCTTTTGGCTTATAAATCTGTGCGTTTTTGCCATACTTTATGCTTTGATTGCAATATGCGCAATCCTCCGCACACGCGCCGTTAAAAACATTGCTAATAGAACATAAAAAGACTTTTTTCATTGCGATTTTCCTTTATTTTTATGCGAATCTTACGCAAAATTCACGCCAAAATTTTAGATTCACGCCAAAATATCATTTTCACCGAACTCTCTCTTTTAGATTTTTATACGCTTCGCACGAGTTTTCTACGCCAAAATCGCAACCCCTTTTGTAAATTTGCAATGCTTTGTTTGTATCGATTTTCACGCCCACACCTGATTCAAAAAAGCTCCCAGCACTTAAACACGCGCTCCCTGTGGTAAGCTTTGTATTTCTAATGCAAATTTCTTGCGTTGCGTTTTTATCAAATTTGCCGATGGTTTGGCACTCTTTTAGTGGGTCGGCTTCACAGGCTTTTAGCGTGTTTTTTGCTGCTTCTCTCATATCTTTTGCGCCAACTCCGTAGCCTTGCACTTGATACATTCCAAGCAAATAGCACGAGTGCGAAAGCCCCAAATCACAGCCTTTTTTGTAGAATTGCGATGCTTTTGTTTGATTTTTTACCGCGCCATTTGTGCCGTGATGATAGTTAAATCCAGCTCCCAAGCACCCCTGCGGGATACCATTTTCGCATTGCGATATTTTATCTAGCGCGTCTTGTGAGAGCATTTCGCCTTTGCTTAACTCTATCTCTTTTGCTAGCTCGCACCCATCGGCAAATCCATATTCACACGCTTTGTTTGCGTAATCTCCCGCCACTTGCAAATTTGCATTTTGGCTGTGGTATTCTAAAAGCGATAGATTGTAGCAGCCACCGCCATCGCGCAAATCACAGGATTTTGCGTAGGCATTTTTTGCTTTTTTCATATCTGCTTTTAGCAAAATGTTTTCTTTTTCATTTAGCGCAATGCCTGTATCTTTGCCACTAAATTCGGCTACTATATTTAGATTTTCTTTTATGCCATATTTATACACCACGCCCAAAGCCCTACAACCAAACGCAGAATCTAGCTCACAAGCGACATTTGCGTATTGCTGCATTAGTGTAGCTTTGTTTGCGGGGATTGCCTGAAAGCTACCTTGCCAAATATCCACTATCGCCACTTCACAAGCCTTTTTTCTATCCATTTGCAAAATAATCTCTGTGGGCTTTTGTAGGCATAGTTTGCCATATTTAGATTCTGCGCTTTTTAGCGTTGGCAGTGGGGTTTTGGCGGATTTTTTCACGCGCTCAATATAATCCCACTCAACCAAACCGCTATGCAAATTTGTAATGCTAAAAATAAAGCTATACTCCACGCTATTTATCGCGCCAAGTGCCTTTGTCTCGCTTGAAATTGTCGCACTCAAAGAATACTTTGGCGACAAAAGCAAACCTTTTGGGATAATATCGCCAAACTCGCTTTCATTACGCATAGAGCGGATAGAATCTAACATTTTATCCGCGCTCATCGCATTGCCAGAAATGGTAGTGGTTAGATTTAGCGTTTTTGATTTGAGTATGTCTTTTAGCGTGGCACGGGCTAAAAACTCGATATTGATAGGATAGCTACTTGTGCTAGTAAAATCAGAAATTGCGATTATTGCTTTGTCTATCTCATCTGTGCTATTTTCTTTGCGCAAGGTGCGGATAAACGCGGAGTTTTGCAAATCGGCATTTGTAAGCTCGGCAATGGATAGCAAATCATCAGTGGTTAGAAAAAATGGCGAAGATTCATCTAAAAAAGATTCGCCCAAATTTGCGCTAGATTCGGCACACAGATTCGATAGATTCACAAACACTAAAATAATACAAAAGACTTTTTTCACAGCGATTTCCTTTTAAGAATTATTTAAGGTTTATTATATTATCATTCGCTCGTTTTCTAGGTGGCACTTGCCACCAACTCCGTATTTTCTGCATAATAAATCAAATCCTTATCAAAGTTAGCGATTAAGTCATTAAGAAATGTTATGATTTTATTTGGACAAATGGCGATATACACGCTTTCTTTGTATTTGTTTGTAATTTTGACATTTAGTCTAGGATAGCCGTTTTCAGTGAATTTATAGAGATTTTCAAAATGAAATGCACGATTTCGTATCAACCGCAAAAGTTGCAAAATCGCACTAACTTTATGATGACGCATTATGCGATTATGCTTTGATTTAAACGAATCTTTATTTTTCTCATAATATTTTCTCAAATCCAAATTATCCAAAAATTCCACGCCAAATATGCGATTATGAATCCTATAATGCTCCACTACGCGCACCCAAAATCCCAAACTTTGAAGTGATACGATTTTATCGCGCGTAGAATTTATCTCTTTTGGCATTTTTAGCTCCAAAGGCAAAGATTCAAGCCATAGCGGATTTTGCGCTTTTATAATGCCATCAATGCTATTTCGCAAGATAATCTCTAAAATCCCTATTTTATGTGAGATTTTGCCAATAAGCGCGAGATTTGCTTCGTGTTCGGCGCAATCCACATAGCCACGCAATCTAGCTTGTGAAAATAGCGCACAAAGCCTATCTTTGCTAATATGTTTAGAATCCCGCATTTACGCCCCGCTTTAAAATCCTAATTTGCCTTTAATCTTGCACTCAATCTTTTCCCAAATCAGCTTTCTTTTTGCAAACTCACTTTCTTTTTGCAATCCAAACATTCCAAATATTTTTTGGTTTTGGTTTCTTTTAAGGCTAACATTCCTTTGTTTTCGCCCTTGTTGTCGCAGGATTCGCACTTTTTGGCGGTAGGTTCGCCATTGCTTACAAATTTGCATTTGGGGTAATTCCCGCAACCATAGAATTTTCCACGCCTTGAAATGCGCTCTACAATGTCGCCTCCGCATTTGGGGCATTTCACGCCTTCGATTACTTTGCGCTCTTTTTTCGCGCCAAGTGATTTGGTATTTTTGCAGTTTGGATAGCCACTACACGCCAAAAACGCGCCGTTTCGCCCGATTTTTTTAATCATCGCTTTGCCACATTTTTCACAAACGCCAAATTCATCGCTAGATTCGCTTGAATCATCTGATTTGCCATTTGAATCGCCACTTGATTCATCTCTCTTAATGTATTTGCATTTGGGATAGCCGCTACACCCGACAAATTCGCCAAATTTGCTTTTGCGCTTTACTAGCTCTTTGCCACACTCTGGGCAAGATTCGCCTGTGGGTGTGTTTTGCTTTAATGAAGCGATATTGCTTTTGCCTTTTGCGATTTGTGCTTCAAAATTTTCATAAAACTCCCACAGCACACGCTCCCATTGCAATTTAGATTCTGCGATTAAGTCTAACTTCTCTTCAAGCCGTGCTGTAAAGCTCGAATCAACAATCTCCAAAAAATGCTCTTTTAGCATATCCACCACCACAAAGCTAATCTCTGTGGCAAAAATCTGCTTTTTTTCTACCTTAATATATTCGCGGTTTTTTAGCAGAGTGATTGTGGGCGCATAAGTGCTAGGACGCCCGATACCAAGCCCTTCTAGCGTTTTGATTAAGGACGCTTCGTTAAATCGTGGCGGAGGCTCGGTTTCGTGCGCGTTTATGTCGCATTGTTTGAGATTCGCGCCATCTCCCACAGATAAAGGCGGCAAAATCTTATCTTTATTTTTCGCACCAGAAATTTTGTAAAATCCCTCAAACACAAGCTTTGAGCCACTTGCCTTAAAATCCATCGCCCCACTTTTATCGCTAAAAATGATATTTTGGCTATCAAATTTCGCATCCGCGCTTTGAGATGCCAAAAATTGATTGTAAATCAGCGTGTAGAGTTTTAGCTCATCACTCGCAAGGTAGGACTTTGCAACGCTTGGACTAAAATCCAAATTTGTCGGGCGAATCGCTTCGTGCGCCTCTTGGGCGTTTTTTTGTTTGTTTGCGTAGATTCGCGGTTTTGGCGGGAGATATTCTTTGCCAAATTCGCGCTCAATGAGTTTGAGTGCCGAATCTTGCGCGATTTTAGCGATATTTAGGCTATCTGTTCGCATATAAGTGATAACGCCCATCGTGCCTTTGTCGGTGGGGACGCCCTCGTAGAGCTTTTGTGCGATTTGCATCGTGCGGGAGGGCGAAAAGCCCAAATTGCTAGATGCGCTTTGCTGCATTGTCGAAGTCATAAATGGCGGTGGCGGGGAGATTTTTTTGCTTTTGTTTTCGATATTTTGAATGTTAAATGTTGATTTTAGCGCAAGGGTTTGAATCTCTTTTGCTAATTTTTCATCTTGTAAGTCTAGCTTTGCGATTTTTTTGCCCCTGTATGCGCATAAAATTGCTTCAATGTCGCTTGAATCCGCGCTTTTTTTACCTTTTGATTCGCCTAAATCTTTGCCAAAAATCGCATCAATGCTAAAATATTTCACAGGCTTAAAGTCGGCTATTTCACGCTCTTTATCGACTATGAGTTTGAGTGCCGCGCTTTGAACTCGCCCTGCGGATAAGCCTTTTTGGATTTTTTGGTTTAAAAGTGGGCTAAGTTTGAAGCCTACGATTCTATCAAGCAAACGCCTTGCTTGTTGCGCATTTACCATATCTAAATTGATTTCGCGGGGATTTTTTAGCGATTCGACAATGGCGTTTTTGGTAATTTCGTGGAATACGATTCGCGGGAATGATTGCTTTTTGTCGATGATTTGGGCGATGTGATAGCCGATTGCCTCGCCCTCTCTATCCTCGTCTGTTGCGATATATACGGCGTTTGCGTCTTTGGCAAGTTTTTTTATTTCGCTTACTATGTCCTTGTGGTCGGCGGGAATCTCGTATTCTGGGGTAAATGAGCTATCCTCAATCTTTATGCCAAATCGCTTTTTTGGCAAGTCGCGTATGTGCCCTTTGCTTGCCACTACTTTGTAATCGCCACTCAAAAAATTCTTTATTGTCCGCGCTTTTGCGGGGGATTCGACTATGATTAGTTTCAAAAAGCTGTCCTTAAAATTTTTAAATAAAATGCGAATTGTAGCGAATTTTTTTAAATTTCGCAGAATCTGGCGCATTATTGTTTGATTCGCAGAATCTAGCGGTAGATTCTGCGAATTTTGTATTTTTTGTGGTAGATTCTGCGAATTTCGTGCTAGATTCTGCGATTCGCAGAATCTAGCGCACTTTTACGAATAATCGAAGTATTTTTCACACCTTAAACACGATTGGATTAAACGCCTTACTTGCGACAAAAATCTCATCGCCGATTTTGAAATCCCCCGCTTCGCGCCCCATTGTAATGGTTGCGATTTGATTATTTACCAAAATTTTCACAATAAAAATCAGCCCATTTTGCCGTATGTCGATGATTTTCGCGCTAAAATTAAACTTCGCACTCACAAAATCCGCGCCCAAAACGCTATTCATATCGCCATCGCTGATGATTTTGCCCTCTTGAAGGCGCAAGATTCGATTTGATAGCTTAAAAATCTCGCTAATATCGTGGCTAACCAAAATCGTAGTTAGCCCAAAGTGCCGATGGGCGCGGATAATCTCATCTTGCAAAAGGACGCGCATTTCATTATCAAGCGCGGAGAGTGGCTCATCAAGTAGCAAGATTCGCGCATTTGATACAAGCACACGGGCAAGTGCCACGCGCTGTTTTTGCCCACCGCTTAATTCGTGTGGGAGTTTATCGCGCAGATTTTCTAACTGCATTAGGCTTAAAATCTCATCGATTTTGTGCGATTCGCGCTTGTTTGGGAGCGCAAAAGCCAAATTTTTCCACACGCTAAAATGCGGAAACAGCGCGTAGTCCTGAAATACGAATCCGATTTTGCGCCGTTGTGGCGGGAGATTGATTTTAGATTCGCTATCAAACCACACTTCATTATCTACCACGATTCGCCCAGAGTCCGCCACTTCAAGCCCTGCGATTAGGCGCAAAAGCGTAGTTTTCCCCGCGCCTGATTTACCAAAAAAGCTGATAAAATCCCCGCGCTGAATCTGCGTAGCAATATCTAGCAAAATCGCCCCATTTGCGCCATTTAGCGACTTTTTTATATTAAGCTCAATCACTTTGCAAACCTTTTATTTATAAAAAAAATCACTAGCAAAAGGGCGAATGACACCGCAAATAGCGTGAATGAATACTTGTGCGCTAGTCCCATATTTATCGTATCGACTTCCTCATAAATGGCGATACTTGCGACTTTTGTCTCACCTGCGATATTTCCGCCTATCATCATTACCACGCCAAATTCTCCGATTGTATGCACGAAACTTGTGATTGCGCCTAGCATTAGGTTTGACTTGATATTTGGGAGCAAAATGCAAAATAGCGTCCGCATTTTTCCCGCGCCAAGCGTGTAACTCGCCTCGCTTAAAGATTTTGGTAGATTTGCAAAGCCATCTTTGATAGGGTTTGTCATAAATGGTATCGAAAAAATCACACTCGCCAAAATTAGCCCCTCAAAGCTAAAAACAAGCTTTATGCCAAATGTTTCTAATAGCCATTTGCCGATGAAATTTTGTGGTGAAAATGTGATAAGTAGGTAAAATCCAAGCACGGACGGGGGTAAAACAAGTGGCATCCACACCAAAACTTCGATGACTAGCGCGTAAGTGCGTTTGCAAAATGCCAAAAAGTAGCCTAGCATAATGCCTATGGGCAATAAAATCAGCGTGGTAATGGTGGCGATTTTAAATGTCAGTGCCATCGTCTCTAAAAATTCACTTTGCATTTGTGTGCCTTTTGTGGTTTGAAAATCAAATTATACAACAATCTTAATCAAATTTTTGCTAACATTGCGCCCTTAATTTTACTTTTATGGAGATTTGCTTATGATAAAGAGTTTGCTAGATATTACGGACAATTTGCCACTTTTTAAAAATGTGCTAATCGACAAAGATAGAGAATATATAGAGCGATTTTATGAATATATTTGCGCTTGGGCAGATAAATCTAGGGCTTTGGGATATTATGCTTATCGTGCGGATAGCGGGGATATTTTGGCGTATTATATCGCTGGACTTTGCTATCATTTGGACAAAGATTTTCATAATGCCAAAAAATTTTATGAGACACTTTGCGCTAAAAGCGATTCGCAATCTACTTTTAGATATATCGATGGTAGTGAGTTGCAGCTAGATTCAAATGCGATAAAAACCCTTAAAGGTGTGGCATATCGTATAATTGGTGTAATGTATAATTATGGGCAGCATAATAGCGCAAGATTATAGCAAAGCCGTAGAGTATTATCAAAAGGCTTGTGATTTAGGCGTTGCTGTGGCTTATTGCAATTTAGGTAATATGTATCGCAACGGACAAGGTGTAAATCAAAACTACGAAAAAGCCGTAGAATTATATCAAAAGGCTTGTGATTTAGGCGATAGTGGTGCTTATAATAATTTAGGGTATATGTATCACAAAGGATTTGGTGTGAATCAAGATTACAAAAAAGCCGTAGAGTTATATCAAAAAGGTGCGGATTTAGGCGATGCTAATGCTTATTGCAATTTAGGATATATGTATAACGAAGGTTTTGGTGTGAATCAAAATTATCAAAAAGCCGTAGAGTTATATCAAAAGGCTTGTGATTTAGGCGTTGCTAGTGCTTATTGCAATTTAGGGTATATGTATGCAAATGGATTTGGTGTAGCGGTAGATAAAAATAAAGCATTGCAATTATATAAACAATCTTGCGATATGGGCGATGAGTTAGGCTGTGAAAATTATAGAAACCTTAGAGATGAAATGGGATTGTAAATAATATTTGCAACCTTTATGATTAGTTTATTTTTTCTATGGTGTCGTTGCTTAGGTTGTATTGTGTTTCAAGTTTGTTGATTTTTACAAAAACCTTTTCAAATAATTGATTCGTTTTTCGTTGCAGAATTTGAATGGTTGAATCAATTTGTGGATATTTCGAGCAAACTATTGCGGCATAGCATTTGCTTTGCATATTTTCTCTATTTTCGTAGCTTGTAAGTATTTGCTGATAGGCTTTTGCGATTTTGTTGCCTTTTAACTCTATAAAAATTTGAATGTCTTTTGTGTGTTTTGTGATTAAATAATCGCACTTTTTGCGCTCATCGTTTTGTCCATCATCAAGTTGAATTTTGTCAAATGCAATGCCATTCGTATAAAGCCTAAAAATTCTACCATTTTCTTTGCAGACTAATTCTTTGTGTGGATTCATTTGGAATCTAACTCCAAAAGTTTGTCAAACGATTCGCCTATTTCCTCCGAAACTTCATCTATATTTTCAGCTAAAATCAAATTTGTCTCTTTATCCACAATGCTAAAAACTTCGCCATTTTCGACTTTGAATGCGTCAAACTTGCTAATATCTATCCAAAATTTGCTTGGGATTATGGATTCGACTTTATCTTTTAGGTTTGGATTTTTGGCGACAATTTCGTGCGCTAACAAAAGGCAATTTAGCGAACTAAGCATATAAGGGCTGTGGGTAGAGAAGGCTATGTGAATAGATTTGCTTTTATCCTGCTTTGGTGGCTCAAAGCACGAATGCACCAAATGCTCTACTAATGCCTTTTGTGCGTTTGGAAATAAATTTAATTCAGGTTCTTCGATAAAAATACTAATGCGAGTGCTTAAACTTTTAATTTCAGCAAACGATGAAGTTATGTTTTGCACAAAACTTCCCATAAATTCTTCTGGCGTTGCAGATGGTTTTATGTTATCAAAACTTAAATCTACAAGATTTGCAAAATTATTAGGCACTACTTTAAGGAAAAAATTTGCAATTATGTCTTTTTCGCCAAAATAAAATGAATAAAAATTTGATATAACCTCTACTACCGCAACTGATTTAATGCCCGATGACGAATCTTGCAAACTAATTTTATATGAAGCATTATCTTGTGATACAAAAATCTTTTCCTCATAAGCAGATTTTTCGCTATTTAGATTCACGCCCATAGTTTGTATGGCAATTTGTTTGTTGCCATTTTTAAGTTTATCAAAAGCAAATCTAAAATCCTCATAAGTGCTCGTTAAATGATATGGAAATATAATATTTCTTGATTTATTGTTTAACAGAGTAGGTATTATAAGTCGCTCATCTGTTATAAAGGCTATTTTTTCAAGCGAAATAGTTTTGGAAGTTCTTTTACTTGATAACGCAAAATTCGGTTGTGCATCATATCCTATAACAAAAATAATGTCATTTATTTCATAGTTTGCCAAACAACCTTTTTGAAAATAATCTAACAAACCAGCATTTTCTATCTCAACACTTAGAATCTTGTTTATGTGTGTTTCAAAATCTAATTTACTTTTAGTAAAAATTTCCATTAGATAGAAAAATTGCTGTTGTTTATATATCCACCGAAAAAGCGACAATAGCTTTAAAATCACGCTTTTACCGCTTCCACTCTCGCCGATAAACACCATAAATGGCTTTATGTCGATTGTTGCCTTAACAATGGGTCCAAAATTTTTGATGATTAGTCGCTCTTTTGTTTTCATAGGCGGGATTATACTAGAAAAAAATAAACACAATCTTAATTTGCCGTATTTTATAGATTTGTGGCTTTTTTAAGCAATTCAACCACTATCAATCTTTACCCAAACTCTACCATAACTTCATTTGATTTTACAAACCACAGCACGATTTTGCCCACTTTTAGATTCAGCTCCAAACTCGCTTCTTTGGTGATAAGCGCGGTGATTTGAGTGCCCTCAAAATCCAAAAAGATTCGCGCAAAAATCTCATCGCATTCGATTTTGACAATGCGCGAAAGAAAGCAATTCCGCGCACTCACACGCGAATCTAGCGTTGCAATCATCACTTCGCTTTCTTTGAAAATGACATTGCATTCGTTGCCAAGTGTTAGATTGCCACGAAAATCAAGCATTAGAGCGGTAAATTTCGCATCGCCTTTAATGCTTTGCAATTTTACTAGCGCGACTGCGCCACTTTTGGTGATTTTGACGATTTTAGCGCGAATGCGATTCATTTAAAACCTCCGCAAAATCTAAAAACTGCAATTCTAGTATCTTGCGCAAGATTCGTGGGTTGCGCAGAAAAATTCGATTGAGATAAGGCTGATTGCCTATCGAATGAGAATTTTTCAAGCTCCCGCGAAGGTTGCGTGAGAGACGAATTGCTTTAAGGTTTATCATATCCATAAGATGAGAAAATCTCTTGCGCCTTTTTGCCTAAAATATACGCCTTAAAATCTTTTGCAAGTTTAGAGTTTTTCCCCGCATCCGTGATAACCATAGCCTGAGCGATAGGCTCATAAAGTGCCGAATCTACCACAAAATAATTCGCGTCCTTATCTTTGATAACCATAGACAGCGCGTTAAAGCCCACTTCACTTGCACCCGTTTTTATATACTGATACGCCTGCCCGATAGATTCGCCCAAAACAAGTTTGCCTTTCACTGCATCATACAGCTTTGATTTTTGCAGTGATTGCTCACCAGCCACGCCGTAAGGGGCAAGTTTGGGATTTGGGAGCGCGATTTTTTTGATTTTGCTATCTTTTAAAATATCTAGCGAATCGATTTTCAAACTCTTATCATAGCTCACAAGCACAAGTTTGCCTTTGACATAATTCGTAGGTTTGTCGCTAGTGCGCTTTTCATCGTAGAGTTTTTGCGTATAGCCCGTGTCTGCCGCGATAAAAAACTGCGCGGGAGAGCCGTTTATGATTTGATTATATGCCTTGCCTGAGGCGATGTAGCTGACTTCTATTTTATCGCCTACTCTATCCTTTAAAAATTCGGCTTTTATGTCTTCAAGCACGAATTTCAAACTTGCCGCCGCCAAAACCATTATGTCCTCCGCATTTGCAAAAACTGCCAAAAATGCGATTAAAAGTAGCTTTTTCATCGCCCGTCCTTTTGATTTAAATTTCGATATTTCACTTAAAGCGAAATATATTTAAAAATATAGCAAAATTATCCATAAAAATGCAAGATTCTGCGATTTCCGCAGAATCTAATATAATTTTTCGCAGAATCTAATATAAATTTTCGCGAGATTCTGCGATTTTCGCAGAATCTAATCGCAGAATCTGCTAAAATCCCACTTTTATTTTCACAAAATTTCGCCAAAAAAGGATTTTTTTGTCAAAACGATTATCGATTCGCGCACTTGCTATCCCCATATTTTTTGAAATGTTTTTGCGCTATTTAAGCCTAATGCTAAACACTTATATGGTTTCAAAGCATTCAAGCTACCTTGTCGGCTCGATGGGCGCGGGAAATCAAGTGCTGGATTTATTTATCACCATTTTTAGCTTTTTAAGCGTGGGTTGTAGCGTGGTTATCGCACAAGCTATCGGCGCAAAGGACGCGAATTTAGCTTCAAAGGCAATGCACCAAAGCCTTTTTTTAAACGCACTTTTGGGGCTAATATGTGGCATTATAATCCTAACGCAGGGCGATTTTTTGCTTACCCGCCTAAATGTCCCGCAAACGCAGTTTGAACAAGCGCACATTTACCTAAAAATGCTAGGAATCTGCCTCTTTTTTGACGCGCTTGGCATTGTATTTGCCTCAATCGTGCGTGTGTATAATATGGCGAGTTTTGTTACGCTAACTAGCCTTGTGATGAATATCATTTCGGTTTGTTGCAATTATTACACGCTAAATCACACAGATTGGGAGCTTTGGGGCGTAGGACTTGCTACAATCATCGGGCGCGTGGTAGCGATGCTAATCTTGCTATGTGTGATAATCTTTAAGCTAAAAATAAAAATTTATTTTAAGCAACTTTTTAGATTCGAGCGTGAAGTTTTGTCAAAAGTCCTGCGAATCGGCTCATTTAGCGCGGGGGAAAATCTAATATGGATTGTGCAATACACTATTGCGCTAAGCTTTGTATATTCGCTAGGTGCGGAAAATGCGAGTGTGCAGACGATTTATTTTCAAATCTCAATGCTGATAATGCTCACAGGACAGGCATTTTCAATCGCAAATGAAATCATCATCGGCAAATTAGTCGGCGCACATTATTTAGAAATCGCCTACAAGCACACTTGGCGGGTGCTATATTTAAGCATAATGGCGACTTTCATCGTAGTCATCACATTTTTTGTAGGCAAACATTTTATAATGGATAGATTGGGGTTAGATTCGGCACTCCGCGCGATAATGTTGCCACTTTTCACACTCTCAATCGTCCTTGAAATCGGGCGGACATTCAATATCGTAATGGTAAATTCGCTTCGCGCAAGTGGAGACGCAAAATTCCCATTTTTCGCTGGAATAGTCTTTATGCTTGGCGTCTCGCTCCCTGTGGGATATGCGCTATGCTTTCACTTTGGGCTTGGAATCGTGGGGATTTGGATAGGATTTTGCGCTGATGAGTGGCTACGCGGACTTTGCAACGCATATCGCTGGAAAAGTCGCAAATGGCAAAACAAAGCGGTGGTGTGATTCTGCGAATCGCAGAATCTAAATATTTTTGCAGAATCTACCGCAAGATTCTGCGATTTCGCAGAATCTAATATATTTTCGCTATAATGCCAAAATTTTTTAATAATTTTTTAATGATTTTTGGAGCGTAAAAAATGATAAAACTACGAGAAGCCCTAAAACTCCCCAAAGACGCGCTAAAAGAGCTAAAATCCACTATCGCCAAAAATGCCAAAGATTCGCCACTAAATGCTTATATCATTGATGAATCATCGCTAGATTTGGGCGATTTTGGCGAATCAAGCGATTTAGATTCAAGCGATTCAAGCAAATCAAGCGCAAATGCCATCCCCATTCTTATCAAAGACAATATCAATGTCAAAGGCTGGGAAATCACCTGTGGAAGCGCGATTTTGAAAGGTTACAAGTCGCCATATAACGCCACTGCGATTGAAAATCTGCTTAAAAATCATTGCGTCCCCTTTGGCAGGGCAAATATGGACGAATTTGCAATGGGAAGCACGACTGAATCAAGCGTTTATGGCGCGACAAAAAATCCCCGTGATTTGTCGCGCACACCGGGCGGAAGCAGTGGTGGAAGCGCGGCTGCGGTGGCTGGTGGCATTGCGGTGGCGGCACTTGGGAGCGATACGGGAGGTTCGATTCGCCAGCCTGCGGGATATTGCGGGTGCGTGGGATTAAAGCCCACTTATGGTGCGGTAAGCCGATATGGGCTTGTGGCGTATAGTTCTAGCCTTGATATTATCGGTCCTATCACGCAAGATGTGCGCGATTGTGCGTTGCTGTTTGATTTTATCAAAGGGAGCGACAAGCTGGATTCGACAAGTCGCGCCGAAATCGATTCGCAAAGCGCAACCTTTGAATCGCTAAATGAAAATCGCAAATTTAAAATAGGCATATTAAAGCTAAAAGACGCAAACAGCGAGATTTGCAAGGCTTATGATGATTTGGTGCGCTTGTTAGATTCGCAAGGACACGAAATCAAAGAAGTAGCGATGATTGACTTAAACTACCACATTTCAAGCTATTATATCACTTCGATGGCAGAAGCAAGTGCGAATTTGGCGCGGTTTGATGGCGTGAGATATGGCAATCGAGCGCAAGATAGCGCAAATCTCAAAGAATTATACGAAAAAACGCGCACACAAGGCTTTGGCGATGAAGTCAAACGGCGAATCTTAATCGGCAATTTCGTGCTATCAAGCGGATATTATGATGCATATTACTTGAAAGCCCAACGGGTGCGGGATTTAATCGCATTTCAATATAGTGAGATTTTTAAAAATGTCGATGTGATTTTAAGCCCCATTGCGCCAAATGTCGCGCCCAAATTAGGCGAAAAATTAAGTCCGCTTGAAATGTATTTAAGTGATATTTACACAATCGGCGCGAATTTGGCAGGAATCCCCGCGATTTGTGTGCCTATCGCAAAAAATAGTCAAAATCTCCCCATCGGCATTCAAATACTTGGCAATCACTTTGCCGAGCAGAATTTGCTTGATTTGGCACTATTTATCGAATCAAAATGTGGCAGATTTTGTGAGTAATTATGTATAATATTTGCGCTCTGTTTTCGCAAGCTAGGCTAAATGGCTATAAAAATTATGCAGAGCACGAGGCAAATTTAGCCCTTATTCGCAGAATCTCACATAAAATAGGCATTTTAGAAATCATTTTGCGAAATAGAATTGATAATATTATGCAACGCCAAAACCCGCTGTGGCTTGAATCGCTACCAAATGATTTGGAGTTAAAAAATCCAAGCGAATCAAATCGCAATAAGATTATCTCATCGCAAAGTTTGGGGTTTTGGGTGCGTGTGGTGGAGCATTATAAGATTCATAATCAAATTTTTGCTATGGATTTTTTGAATGATTTGGATTTGAAAAAGTATTGTGCGAAAAATAAAAATCGCTTTAACCCAAATGTATGCCTAAAAAATTATCATAAAGCAAAAGCAATTTTACAGCTATTTCGCCTTATTCGCAATCGTGCATTTCACTTTGAAAATCTCTATAAAATCACTAATAAAGGTTATCCTAGATTAAATGTAAAGATTCAAAACAAATACAAATCAAATCTATATATTGCCATAGAGCCAAGCAAAATAGTGGATTTTCTAAACGATTTAATCGCTAGTTTTGATAAGGATTTGATTTGCTATGCAGAAAAATAAAAGTGGCGGACAAAGAAGCCGCCTAGAAAACGAGCGAATTATTGCATAGCGAAACTTAAAGAATGCTTAAAAGCGATAATTAAAAAATGCGAGGTTTAGGATTTATGAAAAGATTTTTGATATTTTTTATCGCAATAAATGTGCTATTTGGCGCGGAAATAAGCGAAGTAGAAATAAGCAAAGCTGATATGGATATTTTGCTTAAAAAATGCGAAGCAAAGGATGGCGAGTCGTGCTATAAAATAGCCTATCATTACGCAGATGGCGATTCACCGCGCTTTTTTAAGTCGGATAATGCCAAAAAAGAAGCATATCTTGCCAAAGGTTGCGATTATGGATTCGCGCAATCGTGCTACATACTTGCGCTTATAAACTATGATAATTTTTATAAATCACAAGGGATTAAGCAAAATGAAGCGAAGTTAAAATCAAAGAAATTGCTTAAAAAAGCCTGTGATTTAGGGCATAGCAGGGCGTGTGATGAGAAGTGGGATTTGTCAAACAAATGATTAAAATTGCGTTTGCATAAAATCGTAACTTGATAATTTTTAAAATTACCTTGCGATGATAGATTGATATTTTATTGCGCTATAATCGCAGAATCTTTGGTTTGCAAAATCAAAGATATATTTTTAGTCTTTAAGGATTGTCTTATAAAAAAACTTGTATTTTTATTTTTTATCGCAATAAGTGCGTTATTTGGCGAGGTAAATGAGGCAAATTTAGATGAAGCCATTAAAAAATGCAATGCGCAGGATAAAATTGCCTGTAGGGAAGTTTCATATTTCTATGACAAAAGGGAATTTCGCAATGACAAAGAAGCAATAAAGCTTTCAGCGGAATATGCGCTAAAAGGTTGCGCATTGCGAGATGGTGCATCTTGTCATACCGTAGCAAATCACTATTACTACATTAGTTGGCTTCCTCGCTATTTTGAGCCAGATGAAGCCAAACAAGAAGAATATTACACTAAAGGTTGCGACTATAAATATGCGCTTTCTTGCCACTCGCTAGGGCTTATATATTCTATGAAGTCCAACGATACCGAAGGTAGCGAGAAAAAGATAGCAAAAAATAAATCAAAGCAATTTTTTAAAAAAGCGTGTAAATTAGGCTATAAACCAGCGTGTAATAGATAGTGTATTTGGATACTTTGCTTCGCTCAGTATGACAAAGGGAAGGCTTATCCAAGAAAGTGGTTTGGTATGGTAAAATGTGGCGTGAGCATGACAAGAATAAGGTTCATTATGACAAGCTGTTTTGTCATTGCGAGATTCTGCGAATCGCAGAATCTCGCACGAAAATCGCAGAATCTAATGAAGTTTGTCATATTGAGCGAAGCGAAATATCTCTTTTCATAATTTTTTGAGATTCTTCGGTCGCTTCGCTCCCTTAAGAATGACAAAAATTAGATTCTGCGAATCAAATTAAAATCGCAGAATCTAACACAAAAATTCAACTTTAAGCACCAAAACGATACAATGCCAAAATTTTTTAATTTTAGAGATTTCGCCCCGTGAATCTAAAAATGACAAATCTAAAAAATGAAAGGTTGAAAAAATGGCAGAGAAAATCATCAAAAAAGCCCTAACTTTCGAGGATATTTTGCTTGTCCCGCGATACTCCGAAGTTTTGCCAAAAGAAGTTAGCGTGAAGTCCAAATTAAGCAAAAATATTTCGTTAAATTCGCCCTTTGTAAGCGCGGCGATGGATACCGTTACTGAATACAATACGGCGATTTCGATGGCTAGAATGGGCGGGATTGGCATAATCCACAAAAATATGGACATAAACGCACAGATTCAACAAGTAAAAAAGGTAAAGAAAAGCGAATCTGGCGTCATAACCGACCCTATTTACATTCAAGCCGACAGAACCCTAGCGGACGCAAAGCTAATCACCGATAATTACAAGATTTCAGGCGTCCCTGTGGTGGATAATGATGGCAAACTCATCGGCATTCTTACGAATCGCGACACGAGGTTTGAGCGCGATTTGCGAAAATTAGTGGGCGATGTGATGACAAAAGCCCCGCTAATCACGGCAAAAGAAAACACAACGCTTGATGAAGCAAAAAAGATTATGCACAAGCACAAAATCGAAAAACTCCCCATAATAAACGCCCAAAATGTCCTAAAAGGGCTAATTACAATCAAAGACATTCAAAAGCGCATCGAATATCCAAACTCAAACAAAGACGCGCTGGGGCGACTTCGCGTAGGCGCAGCGATAGGCGTTATGCAGATTGACAGAGCAAGGGCGTTGGCAGAAGCGGGAGTTGATGTAATCGTGCTAGATTGCGCACACGGGCATTCGATAAATGTGCTAAAAACCATTGAAGCGATAAAAAAAGAGCTAACGATAGATTTAATCGTAGGTAATGTCGTTACCAAAGAAGCCACGCGCGATTTGATTAGCGCGGGGGCAGACTCTGTCAAAGTCGGCATAGGACCGGGCAGTATTTGCACCACGCGAATCGTAGCAGGTGTGGGAATGCCACAGATTTCAGCGATTATGGACTGCGTGAGCGAAGCAAAAAAGCACAAGATTCCAATAATCGCCGATGGCGGGATAAAATATTCAGGCGATGTCGCAAAGGCAATCGCTTTGGGCGCAAGCTGCGTGATGATAGGCAGTATGTTTGCAGGGTGCGAAGAAACGCCGGGCGATTTAATCATCTATCAAGGACGACAATACAAAAACTATCGCGGTATGGGCAGTATCGGGGCGATGGCAAGTGGTAGCAGTGATAGATATTTTCAAGAGGGCGTAGCGCAAGATAAGCTTGTGCCAGAGGGCATTGAAGGGCGAGTGCCATATCGGGGTAAGATTCGCGATATTATTTTTCAATTAGAGGGCGGTTTGCGAAGCTCTATGGGATATTTGGGGAGCAAGGACATTCCTACATTTTGGAAAAACGCCGACTTTGTGGAAATCACAAGCGCAGGTTTGCGCGAATCCCATGTCCACGATGTGGATATCACCAAAGAATCGCCAAATTATCACATAGGATAGGCTTATGGGTGAAAAAGACAATATTCATTTTGAGGATAGAATCGCAAAGATAAAGCAAATCATCGACAAGCTAAACAGCACCGAAATCACGCTAAAAGACGGAATGCAACTCTACAAAGACGGCGTAGATGAGATAAACGAAGCGCAAAAAATGCTTGAATCCGCCAAAAATTTATATGATGAAATCAACAAAAAAGAGGGCAGTAAATGAAGATTTTAATCGCGCAGTTTGCGCATATTTCGCCACAAAATAAGATTTTGGATAAGCATTTGAGTGCGTTAAAATTGCGTAAAAAAGAGATTGATTTAATGGTGCTTGGCGATTTTGTGCTAAATAAATTTTTCAAAGAATATCACACGAAAAGTGCGCTAAAAAGGGAGTTTGCGGTGGGCGAGAAATATTTGGCGGGGTTAGCAAAAAAGTATCAAACCACCATCGTTGCGCCGTTGATTGAGTGGGTGGATGGGAGTGTTTATAAAAGCATTTTGGTGGTAGATTCTGCGAATGTGAAATATTATCGCGCCACGCGATTGATGAGCTATTCGCATTGGGATGAAAAATCATTTTTTGATAACGCAGAATCTATTAAAATCGCAGAATCTCGCACGAAAATCGCAGAATCTCGCAAATCCGCAGAATCTAAAAATCTCACAGATTCTGCGAATCGCACGAAATCCGCAGAATCTACCGCCAAAAAACGCAAAATCGCAGAATCCACCGCAGATTCTGCGCTGATTTTTGAAGTGGGTGGATTGAAGGTAAGTGCGATTTTTGGCTGGGAGGCGCACTTTGATGAGATTATGATAGATTTAAGCAAAAAGGGCGTGGATATTTTGTGTGTGCCGACAAGTAGTTCATTTGGCTCAAATGCGCGGTGGCAGCGACTTTTGCAAACTCGTGCGTTTTTAAATTCTTGCTTTGTGGTGCGCGTGAATCGCACGGGCAGATTTATGGAGAGCAGTATTGCGTGGGATTTTTACGGAGAGAGCTTTATCGCCTTGCCTGACGGAAGTTTGGGCGATATGCTGGGCGAAAAAGATGGCATTTTGGTAAGTGAGATTGATTTAAAGTTACTAAATGAAACAAAAGAAATTTGGAAATTAAGATAATTTTAAGCAAAATTATAGTAAAAGCAAAAATTTTTCGATATTTGAAAATCCAAAGGGGAGAAATATGAGCACTAAAAAATCCACCACAAAAACCGCAACAGATTCAGCGAAAAAAGTCGCACCAAAGGCAGATTCTGCGAAAAAGGCAAAAAAACTAAATTTAAGCAAATATAAAACAATCAAATTTGCCAAAAAACCCGCTAAAAAGCCAAGCAAGGTAGTTTCAGTGAAATCTGTAAAAGATTCTGCGAAATCTGCAAAAGATTCTGCAAAAAAAATCGCCACAAAGCCAAAAATCGCAGAATCTACAAAAAAGATAGTTTCTACGCCAAAAGTCGCTAAAAAACACATTGCACCAAAAGTAAAAGTTGCAAAAAAAGATTCAGCACCAAAAATCACAAAATCCACAAAAATCGCAGAATCTAGCGCAGATTCTGCAAAAAAAGCAAATTCAGCAAAAAAAATCGCCCAAAAGCCAAAAATCGCAGAATCTACAAAAAAAGCAGATTCTGCGCCAAAAATCGAAAGCAAACAAAAAGTTGAAAAAAAACAAAAAGAGATAAAAGAGGCAAAAACGCCGATGGGACGCTTGGAGCAGTTTTTTAGAAAAAAAGATGGCGATTTTGTCGCGTATGAGGAAATCGCAGCCGCGCTTAAAAAGCCACCTACGGAGAGCCAAATTCAAAAGATTGAGATTTTTGCCAAAAAATATAAAAAGTCCTTTGTCAGCTCATCAGAGCTTGCCAAAAAGCTAAATTACGAGGAAAAGCAGCTCGCCAAAGAGCAAAAGAAAAAGCAGCTAGATGATGATGCCGATGATGAATTTGACTTGCTAAAAAAGCGCGAATCGCTTGAATGGAGCAGAAGCGATAGCCCTGTGCGAATGTATTTGCGCGAAATGGGGCAGATTCAGTTGCTTACAAAGGATGAGGAAACCGAGCTTGGGCGCAATATGGAGCGAGGGGAGAATATCATAATTGATGCGATTTGCTCTGTGCCATATCTCACGGAGTTTATTTACAACTATCGCGATGCACTGATAAATCGTGAGCGGCGCGTAAAAGAGCTGTTTAAAAACTTTGAGGATAAGGACGGCAAAGAGGGATTTGATGATGACAGCGATGATTTAATGCTAAATGATGACAAAAAGGACGACGAGGACGAGGATTTTGATGAATTTGATGATGGCGAATTTAAAGCAAAGCCACCCAAAAAGACTGCCAAAGACAATGAGCGCGTAAAAGCCGTGCTATCGGCATTTAAGGATTTGGATAAGGCTAGAAAAGATATGTTAAAGACGCGCGATTCGCTCCCGCAGGATTTGACAAAATTAAGCGATATTTTGCTTTTGGCGCATAAAAAAGAAGTGCTGAAAGAAAAATTACTTGCTTTGGGACCCACTAGCAAGCTAATCACAGAAATCGTAAAGATTATGGAAAATGTCCTAAAAGGCGATGAATCCTTTGAGCGCGAGATGAAAAAGTTAGAATACAAACTCCCACTTTTTAATGAAACCTTGCGCGAAAATCACCGCAATATTCTCTCAAATATCACAAATATGAGCAAAAGCGACATCGCCCAAGCTGTGCCAGAGACGACTATGGTAAGCACTTATGTGGAGATAAAAAAGCTGATTTTAACCAAAGAGGCGAGTAAGGATAGCTTTAATTTAGAGCCAGAGAAGCTAAAAGAGATTTTGGAACAAATCAAGCGGGGCAAAGTCATAGTCGATGAGGCAAAAAACAAAATGGCAAAAAGCAACTTGCGCCTTGTGGTGTCAAACGCCAAAAAATATACCAATCGCGGATTGCCGTTTTTGGATTTGATTCAAGAGGGCAATATCGGGCTAATGAAGGCGGTGGATAAGTTTGAATACAAAAGAGATTTGAAATTCTCCACTTATGCGACTTGGTGGATTAAACAAGCCATTTCACGCGCCATAGCCGACCAAGCGCGAACGATTCGAATCCCTATCCATATGATTGACACCGTGAATAAAATCAATAAAGCACAGCGCGACTATATGCAAAAGCACGGCAAGGAATCCGACATTGACAATATCGCAAAAGAGGTGGCAATCCCCATTGACAAAATCAAAAATGTGATAAAAATGACAAAAGAGCCAATTAGTTTGGATGCGCCAATCGGCAACGATGATGACGGCAAATATGGGGACTTTGTGGAGGATAAAAATATCATAGGACCGATGGAGCAGGTGCTAAAAGATGATTTGCGAAACCAAATCGAAGATGTTTTGTCGCAGTTAAATGAGCGCGAACGGGCGGTAATCAAAATGCGCTTTGGGCTACTTGATGATGAGAGCGATAGGACTTTGGAGGAAATCGGCAAGGAATTAAATGTTACGCGTGAGCGAGTGCGCCAAATCGAATCAAGTGCGATAAAAAAACTAAAACACCCGAGAGTGGGGAGAAACTTAAAAAAATATATGGAGGATTAGAGGGGCAATTTGTGTCTTTGGTGCATCTTTCGCACTTTTAAAAATTTTTAGGATTTCGCAGACCGCTAGTCTAGTCTCAATCCTAAAAATTTTTAAAATTACAAAACCTCCACCGCCATTACTTCGATGGTTACTTCGCTTCGCTCGTAAATCCTGCGGATTGTGATTGCGCTAACGCGAATCAGAGTGTGAAAATTTCGTCATTGCGAGAAAATCCGTAGGATTTTCGTGGCAATCTATTAGATTCTGCGAATTGTGAAAAATTTAATGGATTGCTTCGTTGTTTTCGCTACGCTCAAACTGCCTCGCAATGACGGAAAAATATCGCAGAATCTGACGAAAAACGCAGAATCTGTCCCACCCCAAACCCCTCCCGCAAGGGAGGGAAAATTTTGATTTACGAGAGATTCTGCGATTTTTAGAATTTACCTTAATTTTTCACCACTACATTAGATTTACTTTATCTACGCAACTTTCAAAATGCGCCATATATACGCAAAGCGCAAAAATCTATGTAAGCGCATTTATCCTACAAACGCCACAGCCAAAAAGCCAAATGCTACGCTAAATGCAATCGCTAGGACGCCGGGTAAGAAAAACGCGTGGTTAAAGATATATTTGCCGATTCGCGTTGAGCCTGTGTCGTCCATTTGCACCGCACCCAAAAGTGTGGGGTAAGTCGGTAGCACGAAAAGTGCGCTAACCGCTGCAAATGAAGCCACAAGCATATACGAATCGCCCGGATTTGCCGCGCTTATGCCAAGTGCTGCAATCACCACAGGCGTAATCGCCTTTGCAGTTGCTGCTTGTGAGTAAAGCAAAGTGCTAGCAAAGAAAAACGCCACCGCCAAAAGCGCGGGATAGTTTTTCACAAGGTTTGAAGCGAGTTCTTTAATGCTATCTGTGTGCCCTTCGACAAAGGTATTGCCAAGCCACGCCACACCAAATACGCACACACACGCTACCATACCGCTTTTAAAGACGCTTGAAGTCTCAGGGATTTTGCTAACATCAACTTTGCAAAATATCACTATTAGCGTCGCAATGGTTAGCATTGCGCTCATAATCGCCGCATCGCGTGGCACAATGACATTTGCAATAAGCACGGGTTCGCCACCGATTTTTGAAATCGCCGTTGCATAAAGCACCACAAAAAGCACACCTAGCAAAAACAAAAGCACTGATAGTTTCGCGCCTTTTTTAAGCTGAATGTTTTGTGCGCCTACGCTCTTTTTGACAAGCCCTTTTGCAAGTCTATCTTGATACACAGGGTCTTTGCTTAAATCCAAATTTGCAAATTTGGTTAGCAAAAACGCCGTTACCATACAACCGATAAATGTCGTAGGAATCCAAATGCCAAGTAGCAATGGATAGCTCCACCCAAGTGGCTCTAACACACCGCTCATATACACCACAGCCGCGCTCACAGGACTTGCTGTGATTGCGATTTGCGATGAAACCACTGCGATTGAAAGCGGGACAGAAGGCTTGATATTTTGCTCTTTTGCCACCTCAACGATTACAGGAATCATCGAAAACGCCGTGTGTCCTGTTCCTGCCAAAATTGTCAGCAAGTATGTTACCGTTGGCGCAAGATAGTTGATATATTTGGGATTTGAGCGCAAGATTCGCTCTGCAATCTGCACCAAATAATCCAATCCTCCCGCAATCTGCATCGCTGCAATCGCCGCAATCACCGCCATAATGATTAAAATCACATCCCAAGGAATAGCACCCGGTTTCATACCAAGCGCAAGTCCAAGAATGATAACGCCAATACCACCAGCATAGCCGATAGCTATGCCACCAAGTCGAATCCCTAAAAATATCGCGCCCAAAAGCACGACAACTTGTAAGATTACTAGTAAAACTTCCATAATACCCTCCTTTTAGGTTATGAATCTTTGCGTTTTTGCTTCATTTGAGGATTTAGCATATTTTTTGGGTTTAAGATTTTATCAATCTCATCTTTTGGCAAATATCCTCTATTTAGGCAGATTTCGCCCACAGATTTGCCACTCTCCAATGCTTCTTTTGCGATTGAAGCAGATTTTTCGTAGCCTAGCACAGGGTTAAAAGCAGTTACTATTCCAATGGAGTTTAGCACCGCTTGTTTGCAAGCCTCTGCGTTAGCTGTGAGATTTTTGATGGCTTTGTTTGCCAAAGTATTCATCGCATTTTCCAAAATCACAAGCGAATTAAATAGCGCGTAAGCGATTCCGGGCTCAACGGCATTTAGCTCAAATTCGCCTCGCTCACTGCAAAGCATTATGGTTACATCATTGCCGATTACTTCATAGCAAGCCTCTTGCACCACTTCGCAAATCACAGGATTGACTTTGCCGGGCATTATGGAGCTTCCGGGTTGCATTTTTGGCAAGTTGATTTCGCCAAGTCCGCAACGAGGACCTGAATTCATTAGCCTTAAATCATTTGCGATTTTATTTAGGCGAACGGCAGCAGTTTTCAAAGCACCGCTTACAAAAACAAAATCCGCAGTATCTTGCGTAGCAGCGATTAAATCATCGGCTGGTTTGAATTTGCCGCCTGTGATTTTGCATAGGTGTTTTTCTACGGCGTTTTTGTAGTCTGGATGGCAGTTAATGCCCGTGCCAATCGCAGTTGCGCCCATATTTAGCACTTGCATAATATCACGCGCATAGCTTAGTCGCTCCATATCGGCTTTGATATAGCTTGCAAAGGCATTAAAAGTATTGCCCAAAGTCGTAGGGACGGCGTCTTCTAACTCTGTGCGCCCCATTTTGATATAGTCTTTGTATTCTTTGCCTTTTTTTTCTAACTCTTTTTTAAGCCCTTCCATAGCTTTTAGCAAATCGCCTAATTTCGCCCAAGTTGCGACTTTGATTGAGCTAGGATAAGTGTCGTTTGTAGATTGTCCCAAATTCGTATGGTCATTTGGGTGCAAATATTGATATTCGCCCTTTTTATGCTTCATAGATTCAAGCGCGATATTTGTCAAAACTTCGTTCATATTCATATTTGTGCTTGTCCCTGCGCCACCTTGAATCATATCTACGACAAATTGTTCTGCATACTCACCAGCTATGACTTTATCTGCCGCTTTTACCAAAGCATCAGCCTTATCTGCGTCCAAAACGCCCACTTCTTTGTTTGCCAAAGTGGCTGCTTTTTTGACTTGCGCAAATGCTTTGACAAAGAATGGATAGTCCTTAAATGTCCTTCCCGTCATCTTAAAATTATCCACAGCACGGAATGTTTGCACTCCGTAATATACATTATCGGGGATTTCTAACTCGCCGATAAAATCGCGCTCTTTTCGTGTAGCCATATTGCAACTCCTTAAATTTTAGATTTGTGTAAAACACGCTAGTAATAATACCGCAAAATGCCAATTTCAATATTGACTTAAATCAAATAAATGCTTTATAGTCGATTTTTAGGAATAATTTTTAGTATGGATTAAAGTAAAAAATGGAAAATTACCTTGCGAATCTCACAAACGATAAAAGTCTAATGTTTGGCGTAAATATTGACAGCGATTTTATCAAAATTAGCATATTAAAGGCGATTCGCAGAATCTAATATATTTTCACGCTAGATTCTGCGATTTTTTGTTTGATTCGCAGAATCTGTGTTATTTATTCCGTCATTGCGAGACTTGCTTACAAGTCGTGGCAATCTATTTTTTAATTTAGATTCTGCGATTTTATAAAATTTTCGTGCGAGTCGCAGAATCTTACACCAAATTCGCAGAATCTAAAACAACCCTACCATTTTTTTTGCGCGTTCATAAGTCGCTTTTGCGATGGGGGCGACATTTTCGCGCCCTTGTTTTAAAATGTCCATCACAAAATCCCTATTTTTTTGCAAGTCGTTATAATTCTTGCGAATCGGCGTTAGCTCTGCGATTAAAAGTTCGGTAAGCGCACTTTTTAGCGCACCATAGCCTTTTCCGCTAAATTCACTCTCAATCTCAACGCGATTTTTGCCACTTAAAATCTCCACCATACAAAGCAGATTATAAAGCCCTGCGCGGGATTCATCAAAGGCGATTGTGCTTTTCGAATCCGTTACCGCGCGTTTGATTTTGCGCGAAATATCATCAGGCGAATCTAGCAAAAAGATTGCGTGATTGGGCGATTTTACGCTTTTGCTCATTTTTATGCTTGGATTGTCTAATCCCATAATCCTAGCTCTCTCGCGCACGATGAGAGGCTCTGGGATTTTAAAGCACTCGCCAAAGTCTTTGTTAAATTTCTCCGCCACATTACGCGTTAGCTCGATATGCTGTTTTTGGTCGCTCCCCACAGGCACTAAATCCGCGTCATAGAGCAAAATATCGGATGCCATAAGCGCGGGATAGTTGAAAAGCCCGACATTGATATTTTTGGCATTTTTCGCGCTTTTGTCCTTAAACTGCGTCATACGGCTCATATCGCCCATAAAAATATTGCAATCCAAAATCCACGCAAGCGCGGGGTGATAGTCGATTTCGCTTTGGATAAAGAGATTTGATTTTTTGGGGCTGATGCCACAGGCAAGTAGCATTGTGGCGAGATTTAGCGTCTCTTCGCGCAAGGTGGCGGGATTTTGGCGAATTGTGATTGCGTGAGAATTTACCACGCAAAAGATATTTTCATAAATCTCCTGATTTGCCACCCAAGTCTTAATCGCGCCAAAATAGTTGCCAATGTGAATGCTCCCTGTGGGCTGAATGCCCGAAAATACGATTTTTTTGGGGTGATTTGTAGAATTTGCGTTTTTTGTTTTGTCATTTTGAGCCGTAGGCGAAGAATCTCTTTTTAGATTCTGCGATTCTGCGATTATTTTGTCATTCTGAGATTGCGAAGCAATCGAAGAATCTCTATTTTTGAGATTTTGAGATTTTTCGCTTCGCTCAAAATGACAATTTAAAGTGCGATTCGTAGAATCTGCTAGATTCTGCGATTTGGTAGAAGTTACGAGAGATTCTGCGTTTAACGCAGAATCTAAAAAAGATTCGTGCGAAGCACCCTTAATCTCGCCCGCTTCGTGGTGCAAAAAATCGGATTCAAAGGGTGCAGTAGTGCCACCCGCCGATTTTTTGCTAGAAGCGGAGAAAGCGAGAGCCCTCCCCCTAAAAGCGAAAAAGCGGCTGCTTTTTGGCGCGTAGGGGGAGCGGGGCGGGGGGTGCAGCCCTTTTTGCGAAAAAATAAGAGACTTTAAAGTAGTGTTTGGTGTGTGTGTCGCGAAATCTGCTAGATTCTGCGATTTGGTAGAATTTGTATTCATTTTTCACCCCTACATTAGATTCACTTTATCCACGCGAATCTTATGCCGTCCGCCCTCAAACTCCGCGCTTAAAAATTTATCCACGATTTCAAGCGCGACACCGCTCCCCACCACACGCGCTCCCAAACACAGCACATTTGCGTTATTATGCGCCCTTGCAAAATGCGCCATATATTCATTTGTGCAAAGCGCGGCGCGAATGCCCTTAATTTTGTTTGCGGCGATACTCATACCAATGCCACTGCCACACACCAAAATGCCAAACGCATTTTCGCTCAAAACTTCTTTGCAAGTGAGATTCGCATAGTCTGGGTAATCCACTTTTTGCCCACTTTGCGGAAAAATGTGGATAATTTTTGAAGCCCTATTTTGCAAGTGCGCCAAAATCTCATTTGCCAAATCTAACCCCGCGTGGTCGCAACCGATAATACAAGTCATTTTGCCCTCCATTAAGCTAAAAATAGATTTATTAGCGCGTTTATGGGGATTGCCAAAAATTTCGCGCCAAAAAATAGCACCGCCATCACAATTACAATACCAAATCGCTCGATTTTGTTGAAAAATAGCGGGATTGTATCGCTTCCAAATTTTAGGCTCAAATATCCCACTGCTTGTGCGCCATCTAGCGGTGGGATGGGCAGTAGATTAAAAACGGCAAGGATTACATTATAAATCACGCAAAGTGCCAAAAAATACGCCACAATCGCGCTCAATCCCCCCTGCAACTCGCCCGTAAAAAATGCGCGTAAGATTATCGCTGCAACAAGCGCGATGAAAAGATTATATGCGATTCCAGCCAAAGAGACGGCAATCGCGCCGTTAAAATCGCCATTTTCGATAACCTTGCGAATATCCACAGGCACGGGCTTTGCCCAGCCAAACAAAAATGGCGCATTTAGCAAAAATAGCCCCAAAGGCAACAAAATAGAGCCAAAAATATCAATGTGGCGAATGGGATTTATGCTTAATCGCCCTGCGATTTTTGCGGTGGTATCGCCGTATTTTAGCGCGACAAACCCGTGCATAATCTCGTGCCCGATGATTGCGATAAGCAAAACGGCGATTTTTATGGCTAAATCAAGTGGATTGAAGTCGGGCATTTGCTACCTTAAAATCGCAGAATCTAGTGCGTTTTTTCTTACCATTGCGAGATTCTGCGAATTTTCGCTTTTTATTTCGTCATTGCAAGAAGTCGCACTTGTGGCGCCTTCGTGGCAATCCATTTTGTCATTCTGAGCGAGTGAAACGAGCGAAGAATCTTTATTTAGATTCTGTGATTCTGCGATAAAATCGCTGTTTTTTAAATTAGATTCGCTTGTTTCTTTTCGCAAAAAGGGCTGCACCCCGCTCCCGCTCCCCCCGACTATTAAATTGTGTCCCCAAAAAGCAGCCGCTTTTTCGCTTTTAGGGGGAGTGCCTCGCTTTTCCGCTTCTAGCAAAAAATCGGCGGTTGCACTACTGCAACCTTGAATCCGATTTTTTGCACCACGAAGCGGGCGAGTTTTGGGTGCTTCGCACGGATTATTTTTTTTGGATTGCTTCGTTGTTTTCGCTTCGCTCAAACTGCCTCGCAATGACGAAGTGGGGGCAGATTCTGCGTTCGCAGAATCTGCCTTTTGTGTTGCTAATTTTTCTAATCCATCTACGCCTTTAAACATTCTATTCCAGCGGATTTTGTAAGTGTGCTTTGAATCGATTTTGGATTCATCGCTGTTTGCCAAATTTAGGCTAAAATAGATAAACCACGGCGTGCCGATAATGTCGCGGTATGGCACACTACCCCAAAAGCGCGAATCCTCGCTCCCATCGCGATTGTCGCCTATCATAAAAAAGTGGTCTTCTTCGACTTTGTGATAAAAATAAATCTCGCCATTACGCGCTTCAAAGGGCTTCATCGCACTTTTATTTAAAGTATTTGCGCGAATCAAAAGCGCATTGTAAGAAATGCTCTCTTTTTTGTTGTAATGAATCCCCTTAAACTCGCGCATAAGTGGATTTTTCACAAAAATCTTGCCCATAAATTCGCGCTTTTCAAAGTCGGCGTATTTTTCGCTTATCAGCGAATCGCCTTCAACGGGGCGCAAATATAGCCCATCCTTTGCCATCACCACTTCATCGCCCTGCGTTGCAAATGTGCGCTTCACAAAATAAGTCTTTTCTAAATGTGGCGGGATAAAAATCACAATCTCCCCGCGCGTGGGGCGTTTGCCCTCTATTATGTGTCCGTTGCCACGAAAATCTGGCAAAACGGGGACTTCAATCCACGGGATTCGCGGGATTGGAATGCCGTAGGAAAATTTTTTCACAAAGAGCAAATCGCCCTCATAGAGCGTATTTACCATTGAGCGCGAGGGGATTATAAAGGCTTGTGCGACAAAAAAGATAAGAAATAGCACGATGATAATCGTCCCTGTCCAAGTGGTCGAAAATGCGTAGAGTTTTTTAAGGAAGTTCATTTTTGTCCTTTGCGGTGGGATTTGCGCTAGATTCGTGTAGGATTTGCGCACATAAAATCGTATTTTTAAGCAACATCGCAATCGTCATCGGTCCCACGCCACCGGGCACAGGCGTGATAAAACTCGCCTTTTTTGCGACAGATTTAAAATCCACATCACCTTTGATTTTGCCATCCACCTTGTTTATCCCAATATCTATCACAATCGCGCCATCTTTTATCATATTTGCCGTGATTAGATTTACCTTGCCAACGCCCACGCACACGATGTCCGCGCTTTTGGTAAAAACGCTAATGTCCTTTGTCAAAATGTGGCACACGCTAATTGTCGCCCCTACGTTTAGCATAAGCGCGGAGAGTGGTTTGCCTACGATATTGCTAGCACCAATGATGGCGACATTTTTGCCACTGACTGCGATGTCGTAGGCTTTGAGTAGCCACATAATGCCAAGTGGCGTAGCGGGAGCAAGAATGGGATTTTTTGTGTTGTTTTGTATGGATTGCTTCGTTGTGGCTTCGCCACTGCCTCGCAATGACGAATCATTTGAATCATTCGCAATTCTAGTATCTTGCGTGAGATTCGTGGGTTGCGCCGAAAAATTCGATTGAGATAAGGCTAGTCGCCTATCGAATGAGAATTTTTCAAGCTCCCGCGAAGGTCGCGTAAGAGACGAATTGCTTTGCGTTTGTGCTACTAATCGCCCTATATTATACGGGTGAAATCCATCGACATCTTTTTTCGCTTCAATCGCCTCCAAAATCGCACCCGTATCAATATGCTTTGGCAAAGGCAACTGCACCAAAATCCCGCTCACGCTTTTATCAGTATTCAAACGCGCAATTTCATCAAGCAACGATTTTTGCGCGATAAATTCATCAAACTTTATGATTTGCGATTCAATCCCCGTGCGCTCACAAGCCTTTTTTTTCATATTGACATAGCTCACTGACGCGGGATTTTCGCCTACCAAAATCACGCAGAGTTTGGGGAGAATGCCTTGTGCTTTTAGATTTGCAACTTCAAGCGCGACTTGCGCTATGATTTTTTCGCTCAAACCCTTGCCATCTAAAATCGCGCCCATAAATTCGCCCCTAAATCACCACATAGCTGACAGATAACGCCGCTTTGATTTTGCGAAGTTCGCCAAGCGTGGCATCTAATATGTCATTATCTACGATTATCATCGCTAACGCCTCGCCTTTGTTGTTGCGCCCTAGCCGAAAGTCTGCGATATTGATATTGTTTTGCTCCATAATTTTGCCTATGTTGCCGATGACGCCGGGCACATCGGTGTTTTTGAAAAGCACGATTTTGCCCTGTGGTTCGATGTCCATCGCAAAGCCGTTGATTTCTACGATTCGCAATTTGTCCTCATCAAATACGCACCCGCTAACCGCAATTTCTTCGCCTTTTGCGCTGGTGATTTTTATGGTTAGCAGATTTTTATAAATGCTTGAATCGCTCTCTTTTGTGGCGACTTCGACATTTATGCCACGCTCTTTTGCCACAAACGCCATATTTACATAATTCACGCTATCGCCAAGCGAATGTTTCAAAATCCCAAGCGTAGCAAACGCGCTCAAAGATTCGGCATAAGGCGCGATTGTGCCACTTGTGGTAATTTTTAACGAACGAATCGCGTCCTTTGCGATTTGCGAGACAAAAAAGCCAAGTTTTTGCGCTAACTCCAAATATGGATTCATAAAATTTGGCAATTCGCTCTCTTTTATAGGCAAATTTAGCGCGTTTGGATAGCTACTACCACGCGCTGATTCAACGGCGGTAGTGGCGGCTTCAAGGGCGATTTTTTCTTGTGATTCAAGTGTATTTGCGCCAATGTGGGGCGTTACATAGATATTTGGCAAATCTAAAAGCGGATTGTCAATCGCGGGTTCTTTGCTAAAAACATCTACGCCAAGCCAGCGAATCTTCCCACTCTTTGCCGAATCTATCAAATCAGCTTCATTATAAAGCCCACCGCGTGCGACATTTATGAGAATCACGCCATCTTTCATTTTGTCAATTTGGGCTTTTGTGATGATATTTTTTGTCTCATTGTTTTTTGGCGTGTGAATGGTGATAATGTCGCATTTTAGGATTTCATCTAAACTTTTGGCGCATTTCACACCTGCGTCAATCATCACAGATTCTTTGATATATGGGTCATAAGCGATTATATCCATCTCAAATGCCTTTGCGCGTTTTGCCACGCGTGAGCCGATATTGCCAAAGCCAATTACGCCTAATTTTTTGTCCTTTAACTCCGTGCCATACCAATCCTCGCGCTTCCATTTGCGCTCCACTTTTAGCTGATGATTTGCGCCGGGAAAATTGCGCACGGAGTTTATGATATGTGCCATAGTTAGCTCGACTGCCGCGATTGTGTTTGCGGTGGGGACATTCATCACAATTATGCCCTTTTTGGAGCAACCCTCAATATCGACATTATCCACGCCAACACCTGCGCGAACGATTGCTTTTAGATTGCCAACCGCGCTTAAAAACTTCTCGCCCACTTCCGTAGAACTTCGCGTAATCGCTACATCTGCGTCTTTTAGCTTCGTCAAAAGCTCATCTTTTGGGAGATTTGAGTAATCCACCATTTCAATGTCTTTTTCTTTTTGCAAAAACTCTAACCCTGCCCTATGAATATGGTCGCAAACGATAATTTTATGCTTCATTTTCTATCCTTTTGTAATGTGATATGCGATGTTATATCGCTTTAAGTCATTTAAGAGATTTTTGCGCTTTTGCGCTGAATCTAGCGAGATTTCAACCATCGCCTTTTGTTGCAAAATTTTGTAAGTAAATTTTACATTATTTGCTTTTAAAATCTCTTTTAGGCAAAAAAGTTTGTAACTATCCAAATTGCTAATTTGCAAAATATCCGTGCTTTTTGCTTCGCTTAAATCAAATGTGATAAATGCCTCTGGCGCGGGATAGCGAAAGTGTGGGATTTCTTTTTTTGCGAAAATGCCACGCCAAGATTCTGCGATTTTGTTAGATTCTGCGCTAGATTCTGCGATTTTCGCGCTAGATTCTGCGCTAGATAGATTCGCCCAATCGCCTAAAATATTTAAATCCTTCAACTCCAATCCCTTCATATACACATTTACAAGCACCGCAAATAGCACAAGCAAGGCGGTTGCGGTGATAAATAATAGCGCATTTATCAAAGAATTCATTGCATTTTATCTTTTAAAATATCTCCCAAAGTCATTTTGCCATCGTCTTTTTTGTTGTAGTTTTCGATGGCGTTTTGCTCTTTTTGGCGTGATAATTTTCGCACAGATAGGCGAATCCTACTATTATCAATATGCACGATACACGCCTCAATGCTGTCTTTTAATTTAATCTCATCTTTTTTTAACGGCGATAAATCCTCGTTTTGAATGAGCGCATCGACATTTGAGTCAATTTTCACAAACACGCCAAAGTCCTTTATTGAGACTACTTCGCCTTTGACAATCTCGCCTATTTTGTGCGTTTTGCCAAAAATGCTAGCGGGAGATTGTAGCAATGCCTTGCGCGAGAGCGAAATCTTTTCTTTTTCTCTATCGATTTTTAAGATTCTAACTTCGATTGTCTCGCCGACTTTTAGTTTATCCTTGCATTTGTCCTTTCGCTCCCACGATAAATCTTCATTGTGAAGCAATCCATCGACTTTGCCAAATCGCACAAACGCCCCAAAATCCGTGATTGTCGCCACCTCGCCACTTATTGAATCGCCCTCTTTGTATTTTTTGACAAACTGCGTAAATGGCTTATCGATGAGTTTTTTAAGCGAAACGCGAAGTCGCTTTTTTGCCGTGTCTAGCTCGATAATCTCCACATCGATTTCTTGCCCGACTTGCAAATAATCGTGCGGATTTTTGATATTTTTCTCCCACGCCATTTCTGTAATATGCAAAAATCCCTCGATATCATTGCCCGCATCGACAAACGCGCCATAATCTTTAATGCTACTTACCACCGCCTTTATCGTATATCCCACTTGCAACTGCGTGGCGATGTCCTCCCACGGGTCTTTTGTGAGTGCTTTGATGGAGAGCGAAAGTTTGGACTTTGCTTCGTCAAATTTTAGCACCTTTGCCTCCACGATGTCGCCTACTTTGTAGAGTTGCGAAGGGGTTGCGAAGTTTTTATGGCTTAGCTCACTTGCGTGAATCATACCCTCAACGCCATCAATATTCACAAAAATCCCAAAGTCAGTTACGCTAACGACTTCGCCACGCAGAATCTTATCGCCTTCCATTAGCTCTTTCATCTTTTCGCCTCTAACCTTATCGGCGATGTCAAAATACCGCTTACGCGAGATAATTACGCTATTTTCGCCAAGTTTAGTAATGCAGACTTTGATAACCTTATCGCTAAACTTCGCCTCTTTGCTGATTGCCGATTCTCTAAAAGGCAAAAAGCACTCAATCTCTTTGCCTTCATCGCTCCACTGCGCGATAAATCCGTTTTTCGCTTTGCTTAATAACCTTACTTCGATGATTTTATTTTTGAGATTTTCGCCATATTTTTTAGACACCGCTTCTAAATCATCTTTTGCTTTTAGTAGTCGCTGTGCCTTTTTATGCGAGATTCGACCGCCGCTGACAAACACCGCTAGCAAATCGCCCTTTTTGAAAAGCAACTCGCCATCTTTGCCCGTAATCTCGCTAATGTCGAGCTTTTTCTCACTTTTTTCGCCGATATCCACCATCGCAAAATCTTTATTTATCTCAACGATTTTCCCTTGCTGAATGTCGCCATCCGCGCCGTCCGCGCCCTTGCTGATTGAGTTTGTGAAGAGATTTTGCTCATCTTTGCTTAACTCGATTTTTGCTAACTCTGCCTCTGAAATTGCCATTTTTAAAAATCCTTGCTTTGCTTAAATTAAAAGTGCGTATTATACAAAATTTTTTAAAAAATATATAAATCGCACAAAGATTCTGCGAAATCGTGCTTTTTGTGCGGCGAGATTCTGCGAAATCGTGCTTTTTGTGCGGTAAGATTATGCGAAAATGGCGAGATTCTGCGCTAGATTCTGCGATTTTAGTGAGATTCTGCGTTTTTTGTGCTTTTTGTGCGGTTAGATTCTGCGATTTTTGTGCGTTTTGCAGAATCTTGCCACAAAACAGCAAAATCGCAGAATCTGCGGTTTAGATTCTGCGGTTCGTGCGACAAAATCGCAGAATCTAAAATCTCAAAAATTGCCTTTGTGTTTTTACCTTTTCCATTTTTTCGCCCAAAGTTTTTTTCTCCGCTAAAAACCACTCGCTAACTTGTGCGATTAACTCCCTTGCGCAAGTCATTTCATCCACTTTTTCAAACGATGGGAGATTTTCTACTAATTTTATTGCCTGTGCTTCATTTTTATTTACAAGTGCGATTTTTAGGGCATTTATCCAAGATTCTGCGTTTAGATTCTGCGATTTTGGATTGCCACGCTCGCTTCGCTCACTCGCAATGACGGATTTCACGCGAGATTCTGCGTTTGACGCAGAATCTTCATTAGATTCCACATTTAGATTCTGCGAATCCACCCTAAATCCCGCTATTTTGGTGGATTTCCCTCCACGCATCAAGCAACCCACGCGCGACTCTTATCACAATATCAATCTTTGCCGTGTCATTTTCCAAGTTCGCCTGTGTCAAAAATTTGATTTGCTGCATATAAAGTCCCGTTAGATAATGCGCCACTTCCCCGCCATTCTCGTAATCAAGCACATTCAAAAGTTCGGTAAAAATATCTGTAATGCGATTTATATAATAGATTTTTTTCTCGATATCGCCTGCCTCAATGCTCTTTTTTGCGAGACTACTAAATCGCAAAATCCCCTCATAAAGCATCTCTATCAACTTTTGCGGCAACTCCGTGCTTGTGTGAGTTTGCTGATATAACATATACGCATTTTGATTTGTCATTCTTGCCTCCAAAATATTTCCTTATTTGCGCTTATCGGCGATGGATTGCTCAATTAGCATATTTAGATGATTTGACGCGTTATTTGTCTTTGCGATTTGCGAGTCATACGCTGCAAAGCGATTTGCCATCGTCTCATAGCGCGAGTTTAGCAACTCTAAATTGCGTTTTCGCTCATCTTTTAGGCGTTTATCGTCATTTGTGAGATTTTCCTCAAATAATTTTAATCGCGAATCGCCAAGTCCCACTAGCGCGTCTAACTCCCGCTCCACAAGCGTAAAAACGCCTTTTCTACTTTCCTCTTTTCCTGCAATCATCACTTTGCTTTCTCTAAAAAAACTCATCGCAGATTCTGCGTCCGTGCTTAGTTCGCTTCGCAGTTTGCTTTCATCGATAAGCATTCTCCCATCGTCATTAAAACTAATGCCAAAGTTCGCCAAACTCACATTTTTGCCATTCTCAAAATATGTCATCCCAAGCGCACGGCGCAGGTTGCTTTTAATGCTTCGAATATCGCTATTTCCATTGAAAACCCCGGCGATTTTTGTATCCTCATCATAGCGCGTGAGTTCCTCTAACTTTGGAATTAGCATATTATAAGATTCTGCGAATGCCTTTATTTCATCCAAAATCATCTGCGTATTTTGCGAAATGCTGACGCTGATATTATTCTCACTTTCGCCAAAAAGTTCGAGTGTGACGCCACTTACGATATCATCTACCACATTGCTTGGGCGAGTCATCTGCACGCCATTGTATGAAAATCGCGCGTCACTTGCCTTTTGAATGTTTTTTATGCCGATATTTGCCACGCCAAAGTCTTTGTAAGTCCCGACATTTATGCCAAGTGCCTTTAATGCTTCGCTATCTTTGGGTGCTTTTATGCTAACCTCGCCTGTGGCGGAGTTTATCGCTAAAAATCCTTCCTTTGTGATTTTCGCGCTGTAACCTTCGATATTATTTATCGCCTCTAAAATCGCTTCTTTGTTAGATTCTGCGCTAGTGCCTGTGATTTTGCCAAAGTCGATGCTCTCTCCGCCGATTGTGATTTCACCGCTGATTTTCCCGCCTGTGATGGTTTTTTTAGCGATTAGCGTGTCTTTTTCATTTGCGATAAAATCTGTAAAAATCTCTCCCGCTTTTTCGCCGCCTACCGAAATTTCAAATCCTCTATTATCATTTAGCAAAATCTTTTTTCCATCACCGCTGATTGAAACGCTAATATTGCCATTTTTCACCAAATCTGCGAACTCCAAATCATTGCTTAGCGCATCTAAAATCGCCGATTTTAACGCGCTTAAATTGCCCTCCGCGCTAATATTTAGCGTCTTGTGCGCCCCGCTGCTTGTGATTAGAGTGAGATTAAAATCGCCATTTTTGAAATCTATGCTATTTATTTCTTTTGACTCCAAATTCGTCCCAAAAAATATATTAGATTCTGCGCCACTGCCTTTTGAATTTATCATCAAAGAGTAAGATTCTGCGCCACTGCCTGTTTTCATAATGCTCGCATTCACCGCGCCGTCCGTTTCATCAATGATTTTTTGTGCTACCATCTCCAAACTCTCATTTGCGCTAATTGCAATGCTGTAATCCTTCCCGCCCACGCGAAAATTTAGACTTGTATCAAATCCCGCGAAGTTATCTTCTCGTGATGAAAATTTCTTGCCAATCTCATTTACGGAGTTTTTGGCGATTTCATCGATTTTTATAGTTAGATTCTGCGGTGGGACGCCGGCGTTTGCGCTAACTTTTAACTTACTCTCATCGCTTGAAGTGGCATTCCGCCCTAAATATGTCGAGTAATCTGAGATTTTCCTAGCGTTGCTATGCAGGGCGCCAAGCATTCCTTTTAGTGCGGCAAGTTCGGTTTGTTTGGTTAGATTCTGCTGTAATTTTCTATCAATGGGCGCAACCTGCGCGTTTTCATCTGCTTTTTTTAGTTTATCGATAATGTCGTAATTTAAAACGCCACTGCCCACGCCAAGCGAACTCAAAGGATTCACGCCCTACCCTTTTGCATCAAAAATCACGCTAATAATATCGCGCATTTTTTTCATCAACTCCATCGCTTCATCGGTGGGAATTTTACGGATAATCTCCCCGCTATCGCGTTGCTTTATCGTTAGCACAAGCGATGAGATGGAGTCTTCATAATCAAACATAAGACTTGTTGTGATTGATTGCATTTCTTTATTTAAATATTGCGCTAATTCCAAAAGTTGCTTTTCTAAATCTGCCTTTTGCTCTTTTGTGAGTTCATCTAATCGCTCATTGCCGACTTTGAACTGCGTGGTTACGAGATTTGTTTTAGAAGTGTCATCATAAGTGCTTTGTTGCATAACATTATAAATTTGCGTATTTGTAACAGAATTTATCATCATAAAATCTCCGTTTGCAAAAAATATTTTTTATTATCGGTAAAAAAAGCAAGTTTTTTATTTAACTTTTATTAGTTGAAGCGGGTCGATATGCTTGTCTTTTTGCGTGACTTCAAAGTGCAGTTTTTCGCTCACAAATGCGATTGTGTCGCCCTTTTTTATGCGCGTATTTACAGAAATATTGCGCGGGATTTCATCTAAATATGAATAAATCGTGTGAATGCCATTTCTATGCTCCACAATTACGACTTTTTTAAGCACCGGCGTGCTTTTGGCAAATACGACTTTGCCATCCATCACAGATTGCACGGCAGAGCGTGTATTCACGCCAAATGTGACAAATTCATTAAAAACACGCATTTTATAAACCGGGTCAAAATATGGTCCATATTTTGTCAAAATTTTGTAGTTTTTCAGTGGTGCAATCGTCTTTGCGCCGTTGTATTTTGCGGTGCTTACATTGCGATAGGAACTGCCGATTTGCCGCACTTCAAGCGGAGCGATGGGGAGGGCGGAGGATTTTTGCTTAGATTCTGCGTTTTTCGCAGAATCTGCCTTTTTTGCCAAAAGTGCCTTGCGCTTTTTTTCCTGCTCTTGCAACTCTTTCTTTTTTAAAATATTTAAATCCACCAAAATCTTTTGAATTCCCACGCGCTCTTTATCCAAACGCTTCAATTCATCATCATAATTCCCTAACTCGCTATTCATTTTTTTGATGAGATTTTTTTGCTCATTTATGGCGAGTTGCAGAATCTCGCGTTTTTTCAACTGCGAATTTATGACTTTTTTTGCGTTATAAATACGCATTTTCGCAGAATCTAAATCCACTTTTACCCTCTCTTGCTCTTTTAAAATAACCTCGATATCCGCCCTTGCACTCGCGCTTAAATGCTTCAAAACTTCCTCGCTAATGATTGCATCCTCGCTCAATGCTTCCTTTTGATTTAGCATCATAATGATGGCGACTTCCCGCAAAACTCTATCGATAAATTCTTGTTGCAGTGCATTTAGGCGGGAATTTAGCGCATTTTGTCGTTCATTAGTTTCTTTGAAAACCCTCTCTTGCGCCTCAAAACTCTTTTGATTTTCGCTGATATTTTTATTTAGCGCATTTATTTGTCGCTCTAACTCTTTGATTTTTGCATTTTTATCATTGATATTTGCCCCTAAACTTTTCAACTTCGCATTTATGGAATCTGCCTTGGAAGCGATATTTTCTAACTTTTTTTCATTTGTTTTGATATTTTTATTTGTATCGCCAAAAAGCGCGATGGCAAGGAAAAAGATTAGCAAAAGTCGCATTTTAGGGTTCTTTTTGAAATAAAATCACCACAAACACCGCAATCATCGAGATTGTATAAGCACTAAATGCCAAAATCGCAGAATCCACCGCAAGATTCTGCGCACTAAAAATATCAATGCCAAGCATCGCCATAATCGCGCTAATTTTGGCATTTTTAGACGCAAAAATAATCCCGGCAATCACCGCACTTGTCGCAAGAAGCGATGAAATCAGCGCGAGTTTGTAAAGCGGGGCATTTTTCATCTTTGCACTCGCGCCAAAATATGTCATTATCTCCATTCGCTCACTATGCTCAAATCGCCAAACCTCCACTTGCTTTATCATCAAAAGCAGACTTAAAAGCATAACTATCACGCTTAAAACAAACGCACTGCCCTTTAAAAGCACGAGCAGGCGGTAGGTTTGATTGTGCGTTTTGCTAAAAGATTCTACGCGATAAATGCCATTTATGTTTTTTAGCGCATTTTCAATTTGCGTGATTTTGCTTTGATTTGGGAAGGTTGATAGTTTCAGCGAGTAAAAAAATGGCAGTGAATTTTGGAGATTTTCCTTTGTTTTGTCTTTGAAATTTTTTGTGATATCTTCTAAAATGCTTTGCGATTCTAGCGCGAAAAGCGAGTGCGCTTCATTTATGCGCGATTTTATATCGCTTAATTTCAACTCTTTATTACTCACAATCACAATGGCATAGTTTTTCCCCACCAAATGCTCATAATAATTTAGCGCACGGGACGCCAAAATAATGCTTTCAATCCCAATTAAAAGCGCAATGAGCGGAATTAGAAGCGATAGATATTGCCTAAATATTCTCATAAACCGCTCCATTTTCAATATGCAATCGCCGAAATTTTTGCGCATTTATCTCATCAGGCATTCTATGCGTGACAACGACTATTGTGGCGTGAAGTTGCTCATTTGCGCCCTCTAAAAGTCGCCAAATAATATTGCTACTATAATCATCCAAATTTCCGGTTGGTTCATCAGCAAAAATAATCTTTGGCGTAGTCGCCATCGCCCGTGCTAACGCCACTCTTTGCTGTTCGCCTCCGCTTAATTCAAGGGGGTATTTTTTGATTTTATGCTCTAATTTCACGTGCGCTAATAAATGCTCCATTTGCTCGATGCGCTTTGCGCGCGTGGGCGGATGATTTGCAATCTCCATTGAAAGCATAATATTTTTTGCCACGCTCCATTCTTTGATGAGTTTGTAATCCTGAAAAATAATGCCGATTTTTCGGCGCAAACTCGCAATATCGCGCTTTTTTGCATTATGCAAATTAAATCCACACACACTTAAAGCACCGCTTCTAACAGGCAAATTCCCATACATTGAGCGCAAAAGCGTGCTTTTCCCGCTTCCACTAACGCCTGTGATAAATACAAAATCCTCTTTTTTAACCTCAAATGTGGCATTTTTGATGATTAAATCCTTACCATAACCCAAATGCAGATTTTTCGCACTAATCACCCAAATGCTCCATAAGTAGATTTATCGCCTCGATATTTGCGCGTGTCGGGATGATATCGCTTAGTGCCTCGATATGATTTTCGCTAATCAAAAAATACGCATTACTTGGCGCATAATACGCTCCAAACACCACAAAAAGCACCATTCCGCCACTTTGCCTATCGATTTTATATGCACTTTTTATATGCAAAAAATATTCCTCCGTGCGAAACTTTTTCCCCAAAAGCGCGTGGATTTTGTGGGGGTGCGTGATTGTGCTTTGATTCGCAGAATGTGCGATTTTCTGTGTTTTTCCTGTCATTGCGAGATTCTGCGTAGCAGAATCGTGGCAATCTATTGTTTTGTCATTCTGAGCGAATGAAATGAGCGAAGAATCTCTTTTGTTTTTTTGAGATACTTCGCTACGCTCAGTATGACAATTTGAAGTGTGATTCGCAGAATCTGCGCTGTTATCCGTCATTGCGAGATTTGACGAAGTCAAATCGTGGCAATCCATTGTTCTGTCATTCTGAGCGAACAAAGTGAGCGAAGAATCTCTATTTAGATTCTGCGTTTTTAGTGTAGATTCTGCGATTTTTGCTTGATTCGCAGAATCTACGCCGTTTTTTGGATTAAATTCGCTAGTTTTTTCTCGTAAAAAGGGCTGCACCCCCCGCCCCGCTCCCCCTACGCGCCAAAAAGCAGCCGCTTTTTCGCTTTTAGGGGGAGTGCCTCGCTTATCCGCTTCTAGCAAAAAATCGGCGGTTGCACTACTGCAACCTTGCTCCCGATTTTTTGCACCACGAAGCGGGCGAGTTTTGGGTGCTTCGCACAGATTATTATTAGATTCTGCATTCGCAGAATCTGCGCTGTTGTCCGTCATTGCAAGATTCTGCGTAGCAGAATCGTGGCAATCTATATTATTATTTTTTTGGATTGCTTCGGCACTTCGTGCCTCGCAATAACGAAGTGAAGTAGATTCTGCAATTTTCGTTTCATTCGCAGAATCTGCGTTTTGTTCCCCCTCCAAAATGCGCGTGGATTCGCACAAAAATTCCCCCTCCCTTGCGGAGGGGGTTAGGGGGTGGGTAATTTTCGCATTAGATTCTGCGATTAGATTCTGCGAAATTGCATTAAATTCTGCGATTTTCGTGCAAGATTCTGTGATTTTTGCACGATTCGCAGAATCTAGATTCTGTGTTTTTTCCGTCATTGCGAGATTTGCCAAAGGCAAATCGTGGCAATTCGCAGAATTTGCGAACGCAGTGAAGCAACCATCCACAATTAAATCTAATCCGTGCGAAGCACCCTTAATCTCGCCCGCTTCGTGGTGCAAAAAATCGGATTCAAAGGGTGCAGTAGTGCCACCCGCCGATTTTTTGCTAGAAGCGGATAAAGCGAGAGCCCTCCCCCTAAAAGCGAAAAGCGGCAGCTTTTGGCGCGTAGGGGGAGCGGGGCGGGGGGTGCAGCCCTTTTGCGAAAAAGAAAGGGATTTTAAAATAAAATTAGGCGACAAAATCGCAGAATCGCAGAATCTAAAATGAGATACTTCGCTTCGCTCAGTATGACAAATTGATTTGGATTGCCACGATTCTGCATTCGCAGAATCTCGCAATGACGAAATGCTGGCAGATTCTGAGAGATTTTCGCTATTTTTTTTATCAGATTCTGCATTTGCAGAATCTAACCACCCACCAACCCCCTCCGCAAGGGAGGGGGAATTTTTAGATTCTGCGTTTTTTGTATTTTTTGCACTAGATTCTACATTTAAAACAATTCTAGTATTGGTTGCTTCGCTTCGCTCGCAAATTCTGCGAATTGCGGTAGTGCTTTCGTAGTTTTTGGTGAATCGACACAAGGATAGCGGACTTTGCGTCCTGTGCGCTTTAAGGCGATTTGCCAAATCTGCGGAATGATTACCCAAAGACGAATTGCCATCGCTAAAAATTTTAAGTTTATAAATCACCTTCCCCTGCCTTCTCCACCTCGCCTCATACTTGCTAACTACCGCATTTCCCGCATTTTCCTGCGCCTCAAAGTGATAGTCTTTCGCCAAATCCTTTGCAAAGTCAAAATACTCCGCGCTATCGGTAAGCAACTCAAAAAATCCGCCATTTTTTAGCGCACCGAGCGCATTTTGCAAGAATTGCGCACTCAAAACGCGCCTTTGCGGATTTTTATCCCACGGCACGGGGAAATGTAGGAAAATTCTATCGAGCGATTTTCGCGGGATAATCTCGCAAAGCACGCGCGCATCGAGGTTTGCGACAAATAGATTTTGCAATCCCAAAAGTTGTATTTGGCGAAGCACTTGGGCGATTGCGGGGCGGTAGATTTCAAGTCCGATAATCGCGCTGTGCGGGTTTGTTCGCGCGAGATTTAGGATATTTCGCCCACTGCCAAATCCGATTTCAAGCATTGCACTTTTGCTCTGCTCTTTGCCTTGTGATAAAAGTGCGCAAATCTCCCGCCACGAGAGCAAAAACGCAGAATCTGCATTTTGTTCCCCCTCCCTTGCGGAGGGGGTTAGGGGGTGGGTAGATTCTGCGTTAAGATTCTGCAAAATTGTGTTAGATTCTGTGATTTTTGTTTGATTCGCAGAATCTGCGATATTTTCGCTATTTTCAGCATTTGATTCACTTATTTCTTTTCGCAAAAAGGGCTGCACCCCGCTCCCGCTCCCCCCGACTTCATTTAAATTGTGTTCCCAAAAAGCAGCCGCTTTTTCGCTTTTAGGGGGAGTGCCTCGCTTTTCCGCTTCTAGCAAAAAATCGGCGGTTGCACTACTGCAACCTTGCTCCCGATTTTTTGCACCACGAAGCGGGCGAGATTCGGGTGCTTCGCACAAATTATTTTTATCATTTTTGCTATCGCAAAAATTATGGATTGCCACGCTCGCTTCGCTCACTCGCAATGACAAATCCTTTGAATTGTTTGTATTTAAAACAATTCTAGTATTTTGCGGTGGAAGTTTTGTATTTTTAAAATTTTTTGGGTGTGAGACTAGACTAGCGGTCTGCGAACGCCCAAAAAATTTTAAAAGTGCGAAAGATGCACCCAAAGACGAATTGCTCCCCAAATTGTGGGTTAAAATTTTTGCGTTCGTTACCCTCGCATACTCCCACAGCACGCACTTTATCAACTCTTTTGATGGGACGCTAAAATGCTTATTAAACTTCACAAGAATTTTGCCAATTTTTTGCAGTTTTGTTAGCAAAATTTTTTGCGTGGCGAAGTTGTTTTGAAACGCAGAATCTGCGATATTTTCATTAGATTCTGCGATATTTTCGCCGTTTTTTTCATTAGATTCGTTTGTTTCTTTCGCAAAAAGGGCTGCACCCCCCTCCCCGCTCCCCCTACTCGCCAAAAAGCTCCGCTTTTTCGCTTTTAGGGGGAGGGCTCTCGCTTTCTCCGCTTCTAGCAAAAAATCGGCGGTTGCACTACTGCAACCTTGCTCCCGATTTTTTGCACCACGAAGCGGGCGAGATTTTGGTGCTTCGCACGGATTATTTTTTTTGGATTGCTTCGGCGAATCTTCCGATTCGCCTCGCAATGACAAAGCAGGGGCAGATTCTGCGATTTGCGTGTGAGTGGTAGAATCCACCACTTCCACCAAAATTATCACGCTTCCATCTTTTAGATTCTGCGCTTCAAAGATAAAATTAAAAATCCCCGATTTCACAGGCAAATTCGCAGAATCTAAATGCGTTGCGAAAAAATGCGGCATTTTCGCGCCCTACTTTATCGACAAAATGATTTTATTTGATGGCGCACTCTCCAAATTATCGCCATCCACCGCCACCACAAAATAGCTAAACTCCCCACTACTCGCGTCTCTATCATCAAAATTATTCTGCGTCGCCTTAAATCGCTCTTGCTTACCACTGCTAGAATCGATACGATAAACCACATAGTGCTTCGCTCCATCCACCGCATTCCACGCGATTTTCGCTACATTATTATCCACAAACCCCTGCGAGATTTGCGGTGCAGGTGGCGGTGATTTTGTTTTCCCTGCGACTGCGGGACTTTTCGTGCTTTTCAAATCATCATTATCTACGCTCTCAATCTTATAAAAATAACTCGCGCCATTTTCGCTGATATTATCCGTGTGTGAGGTGCTTTTCGTAGTGGCGATTCGTGAAAATCTCCCGCTTTCCTTGTTTGCACGATATATGTTATAGGATTTTGCCCCGCTTTGCGCTTCCCACGAAAGGGTGATTTTTTGCAAAAGATTCTGCGTGGCATTGAGATTTTGCGGTGGTGGCGGGGGAGATTTTGTTTTTGCGGTTATTATTTGACTTGGGCGAGATGGATTTTTCGCGTGATTTACGGCGATAATGCGGTATTTATAACTCGCCCCACTCTCTAAATTTTTATCAAAATACTCCGGCAACAAGCGATGATTTACAAGCGCAATAGTCTTAAACTTCCCCTCAACCTCGCGCTGGATGAGATAATAGGCAATCGATGGATTTGAATGAGGCGAAAAGATGAGTTTGATTTGCCGTGGATAGTCATTTGAAGCGAAAACGCGCTCCACAGCGTCAATATACGAAGTCTTAACCTCTACAATCTCGCTAGGCGCGGAAAAATGCGTCCTACTAATGCTCTTAAATTTATAGCGATAAAGCGTCTCTGGCGTTAGATTTTCATCCACGAAATGCGTGGTTTGCGGGTTTTCCAAATGTGCGATTTCGCTAAACTCGCCATTTTTTTCTTTATAAATCACAATTCCGCTAACCCTCTCATCGCTTATAATCTCCCACTCAAAGGCGATTGCGCCGACATCGCTTATGGTTTTTATGTTTTTTATCGTAGGCAGTGCAGAATCTTCGCCTTCAAGCGTGGCGATTATCCCCCCACACGCACTAAAAAAAACGCTACAAATCAAAGCACACAGGCAACTTGCGTAATATCTCATCAATCTTCTCCATATCAAAATTTTTTGCCAAAATCTCGCACATATCATCAAAAATATTTGCTTGAAAACGCATTTTACCATTTTTTGGATGCGTTAGATACAGCAAATATGAATGCAGCATAACTCGCGAGATTTTGCCCTTATATCCGTAGAGTTCATCGCCTAAAATGTGGCGGTTTAGGCACTCCAAATGTGCGCGGATTTGGTGCGTCCTGCCTGTGAAAAGTCGCGCCAAAATGAGTTCCTTTTTGCCATCAAGCGAAGTGGCGAGTTTGTAAAAATGCGATTTTGCGTAACGCGCGGATTTTTTGGGAAAATTCGCCTTTGGGTATTCATTTGCGTTGTTTTGATACGAAACTTCGCGCGAATGACTTTTATGCCCTGTTTTCGCGCATTTCGCGTGAAAACGAAGCGAAGCAACACCGCCATTACTTCGATTGTTTGATTGCGATTCTGCGATTTTTGTGCGATTCGCAGAATCTGCAATTTGTCCCCCCTCCCTTGCGGAGGGGGTTAGGGGGTGGGTATTTTGTGAATTAGATTCTGCGATATTTATGCGATTCGCAGAATCTAGCGTATTTTTTTCCGTCATTGCGAGATTTTGCGAAGCAAAATCGTGGCAATCCAAAACTTCCCCCTCCCTTGCGGAGGGGGTTAGGGGGTGGGTAGATTCTGCGAATGCAGAATCTGTAAAATCATCGTGCGAAGCACCCTTAATCTCGCCCGCTTCGTGGTGCAAAAAATCGGATTCAAACGAGCAGTAGTGCGAGTGCCGATTTTTTGCTAGAAGCGGAGAATGCGAGGCACTCCCCCTAAAAGCGAAAAGCGGCAGCTTTTGGCGCGTAGGGGGAGCGGGGCGGGGGGTGCAGCCCTTTTGCGAAAAAATAAGAGATTTTGAAATGAAATTAGGCGACAAAATCGCAGAATCGCAGAATCTCAAAAGAGATTTTTCGCTTCGCTCAGTATGACAAATTTGTTTGGATGGTTGCTTCGCTTCGCTCGCAAATTCTGCGAATTGCTTCGGCGAATCTTGCGATTCGCCTCGCAATGACGAAGTATTCGCAAAAATTCCCGTGCGAGTCGCAGAATCTAAATTCGCAGAATCTAATGGATTGCCACGATTTGCCTTTGGCAAATCTCGCAATGACGAATAGATTTGCCCCTCCGCAAGGGAGGGGGAATTTTTAGATTCTACGATTTTCGCACAAATCGCAGAATCTAGCGCAAAATCCAAACTTTTCGCGCCACAAGGCAAATTTGCGACTTTTGAAAACTTCAAGCGATTTTTTGGATTTCGCCCCAAATAGCACTCCACCTCCACGCTTTCCTTCAAAGGCAAATCGATGAGCGCCAAATAAAGCCTCCCCATCGACTTTTGCGCTAACTGCTCGCTTAAAAATGCGTGCGCGCTGTTATTTTTCGCCACAACCATCGCGCCACTTGTTTGCTTATCCAAGCGATGGACGATGCCCTCGCGCTTCTCTCCGCTCAAAGTTGAAAGCTGAATTTGCCGTGCTTGTAGCCACTCTACCAAGCTTTCCTCACGCAAACTTGGCGCGCCGTGTGTCGCCAAAAACGGCGGTTTATTTAGCACCAAAATATCATCATCCTCATAAATTCGCTCGATAAAAATGTCGCTTTTTGGGGCGAGAGTGGGAGAATTTTGCATAAAATTCGCAGATTCTGCGATTTGCAAAATCTCAATTTTATCGCTCTGCTCTACCAAAATCCCGCTTTTTTTGGCGATTTTGCCATTTATGGTGACTAGCTTTTTTGCAATCAGTTGCGCCACTTGCGAGCGAGAAACCCCCAAATTTTTACTTAAAAATATATCAAGTCGCATTTTTCTCCAAAAATTTTTATATAATTTTGCCATTTTATTTACAAAAAGGGCAAATTTTATGTTAAATCTCAACAAAAAGGCATTTTCGCATTTTGATTATATGATTTTACTCACAAGCGCGCCAATCGTGCTAATGTCAATCATTCTCATTTACGAAATCGAGCGCGTCTCCACCACAAAGCAGTTGCTTTATATCGCATTTACGCTGATTGTTAGCGCAATAATCTTTCTTTTGCCCTTGCGGAGGATGCTTTGGGTAATCCCTGCGTTTTATTGGGCGAGTATCGCGCTAGTTTTATCAGTGGAAATCATCGGCATCGACAAAGGCGGGGCAAAAAGGTGGTTAGAAATCCCATTTATCGGGATGAGTTTGCAACCAAGCGAAATGGTGAAAGTGGGACTTTTCTTAATGCTCGCATACAATATCCACAACAATCCCCCGCCAGAGGACGGATACGGACTAAGAGACTTTTTGAAGCACTCATTTTTTATTTTACTGCCTGTGATTTTGGTGAAAATTCAGCCGGATTTAGGCACTTCGATTTTGATTTTCATTTGCGGATATAGCATTCTTTTTTTGGTGGGAGTGCATAAAAAAATCCTGCTTGCGGGCATTTGCATTCTCATCCTATCCTCGCCGATAATCTATGTCACGCTAAAAGATTATCAACTGCAACGAATTGAATCGCTCATAAATCCCACCGCACAGAGTGCAAACACACATCAAGTCAATCAAAGCATAATCGCAATCGGCAGTGGCGGACTGCTTGGCAAGGATAGTGAGAATGCCACGCAATATCAACTGCGATTTTTGCCCGTGCCGGAGAGTGACTTTATCTTCGCGTATTTTTGCGAAAGATACGGATTTGTGGGCGGGATGGCACTGCTTTTTTGCTACTCACTGCTGATTTTGCAACTATTTTCATTAAGTCATCAATATCGAAAAGATAAAATTTTGCAGGTTTTGTGCGCGGGGGTGGGATTTTTGATATTTATTCACATTAGCGTAAATATGCTAATGGTGATGAAACTCGCCCCTGTGGTGGGGATTCCCCTGCCGTTTTTTAGCTATGGGGGGAGTAGTTTTTTGACATTTGGGATTTTATTTGCGATTTTGCAGAATCTAATCGCATTTAAGTATAATTTTAAGATTTAGCGATATAATTTTGCGTTTTTTTGGACTCTTTTAGATTTTTTATTGCGAGATTCTGCGGAATTTGTGGAGTTTGCGGAGTTGCGGAGTTTGAATTCTTGCGAAAATGCAGATTCTACGATTTTGCAGAGTTTAGATTCTGCGAAAATGTGGCAGATTCTGCGGATTTGTGGAGTTTAGATTCTGCGATTTTGCGGAATTTAGATTCTGCGATTTTGTGGAATTCTGTATTTTTGCAAATTTCGGCGAAGTTCGCAGAATCTAGCGCAAAATTTATTTTAGGACCTTTAGCTCAGTTGGTTAGAGCTATCGGCTCATAACCGATAGGTCGCAGGTTCAAGTCCTGCAAGGTCCACCAAAATCTTTTAAAAACTCACCTCAAATCCGCAAAATCTCGCGCAAAAATCATTTTATTTTGCCACTTATGATTTCCAAATCAACTATTCGCACTTTGCCATTGTAGATTTTTAGTGTGGCGATTGCGATAAAACTGCCACTTGATTGGCTTAGTTCATCGCTATTTCGTGGTATTTCGCGCAATTTGCGCTCGATTTCTAATGCTCTATCTTTGGGGGCGAAATATTTTTCCGCGCCGATTTTTAGCTCACTGCTATATTTGTAAGCTTGCTTTGTTTTGATGAAAAGCCCGTCTTTTGGCTTTTGTAGTGATTTTTTGCCAAACTCAAAAATGCCATCATTGTTGCTATCGCTAAGCGAGACATAGATTTCTTTGATACCTTTTCTTGGCATTGCGATAGATTCATCATTGCTTAATCGCAAACCATAATCTAATCGCACGAAATTTCCCGCCAAAATATCGCGCGGGTCATATCCAAACGCACGGACTTTGACTTCCACGCCCAAAAGCACGGGCAAATACGCATTCACAAACACACCGCCGATTAGCAAAAACTGCGCGACAAAGGCAAAAATCAAAAGTTTATTTTTCATTTTTGCACCGCCTTTTGCTTTTTTCGCGCGACAAAAAGCACCACCGCTCCAAAAATCGCAAAAATAATACTTGCCCCGATATAATCGCCAAGTAGGTTAATGTAGCGGATAATGATTAGCGCAAAAATTGTGAGAATCCCCAAAATTTTGTAATCATTTTTTATCAAATAAATGCCAAAAATTAGCGACAAAAATGAGTAAAAAACCTGCGCGAAAAATATATACGAAGCAAAATCCACAGAATCGGTAACAAATATGGTTACAATACGAAATGATTCAAGCCAAAATAGCGTCCCTAAAATGCCTAAAAAATATCGTTTAAAGGCGAAATTTAGCAATGTAGGGAGCAAAAACGCCACCATAATTAAAATCTGCCAAAAAGATACGAAGCGAAACGCCATATAATCTTGCGCACTTGCAAAAACATTGACGCGCCACAAAAGCGCACACACTAAAACAAAAAGCGCGTAAATTTTGTAATCCATCGCATTAAACGCCAAAAATACAAGACTAAAAGAAACGCAAAAGAGAATAAAAAGATTTAGTGGCAAATCAAAGCCAAAAAGCCCAAAATCTAGATAAAACAACAGCGTGAAAAAGTTAAAAAACGCCAATATTTTTGAGCCATTAAAGATTTGAAGTGCGAATCCAAAGATGATAAAAATCCCAAAAGAATGCGTTAAAATATCATCAGTAGCGTTGATTCCAAAGGCAATAGCCGCAAAAATATAGCTTTGATAAAAAATCGCACCGCTTTTTAGCGCGAAACTCATTAGCAAACTCACAAACGCCACGCCCAAAAACGCCATAGCCGAATCATCGCCCAAATGGTAGATTTGCGATAAAAGTGCCAGATTTGCTAGTAGCACAAAATTGCTAAAAATGCCTAGCGAAATGCTATAAATTTTGTTTTGCGCAAAATATAGCGCGATTTGCGTGGCTAAAAGTGCGCCTAAAAGCAACGCCGTGCGGATAAATGCGGGTATTTGCTCCCAATTATAGCCAATAAGTGTGAGTAATGATAGCGCAAAAAGCACGGCAGATAGCACAAAAAGAAGCGATGAAGTCGCCTTTTGTGGCGATTTTGCAAATCCATAATGTGCGAAAATTTTCTCTTTTTGCGATTCGCTTAAAAAGCCGTCATTTGTGAGGTTTTCTAACTCATCTTTTAAGAATTTTTGTTTGTATGAAATCATTTTTTGCCTTTAAAAATTGTGTGTAAAAAATGTGAAAATGAAATGGTATCTAAAATTTATCACAAACTTGCTATTTGTAAATTTTACACTACAATCCGCACTCAAAAAATGCGGAGTTTATAAATGGTAATTTTTGGCAATGATGAGTTTTTGTAGCCTGTGGATGGCGTTTTAGAGTGATTGGAGCCAGGAAATCCAAAAATCACAAAAAATAGCGTAGATTCTGCGACTCACACGGGCAAAAGGCAAAATTTTGCAGATTCTGCGAATTTCTCAAAAAAACACACAAATTCGCAGAATCTAAAAGCACATTTTCGATAAAATCGCATTGTAAAATCAACACAGATTCTGCGACAAAAAGGAACTTAAATGAACAAAGCATATTTTGGAGCGTTTGGTGGGCAGTTTATCCCTGAAACGCTGATGAATTGCGTTATAGAGTTAGAGAGGGCGTATAATTTTTATAAAAGCGATAAGGGCTTTAATGCCGAGCTAACCGAACTTTTTAATGGCTATGCGAATCGCCCATCTCCGCTCTATCACGCTAAAAAACTCAGCGCGGATTTGGGTGTGAAAATCTATCTCAAACGCGAGGATTTAAACCACACAGGCTCACACAAGATTAACAATGTGCTTGGACAAGCCCTACTCGCGCAAAAAATGGGCAAGACGCGCATAATCGCTGAGACAGGCGCGGGACAGCACGGCGTGGCTACGGCTACGGCAGCGGCACTTTTGGGGTTGGAATGCGAGATTTTTATGGGTGCGGAGGATTGTATCCGTCAAGCGTTAAATGTCTATCGTATGCGCCTTTTGGGCGCGAAAGTCAATCCTGTGAAAAGCGGGACTGCCACGCTTAAAGACGCCGTAAATGAAACGCTTAAAGAATGGACTACGCGAATCGATGATACGCACTATGTGCTAGGGAGCGTTATGGGACCACACCCGTTTCCCACGATTGTGCGCGACTTTCAATCGGTGATTTCACGCGAGAGTAAAGAGCAGATTTTAGCGTTACAATCGCGACTGCCAAGTATGGTGATTGCGTGTGTGGGCGGTGGAAGCAATGCGATAGGGAGCTTTTATCACTTTTTGGGGGACAAAGAAGTCGCGTTAGTGGGTGTGGAAGCCGCAGGGCGTGGCATTGAGACAAAGCAAACAGCAGCCACCATTAGCACGGGCAGAGCGGGAATCTTTCACGGAATGAAATCGCTCTTTTGCCAAGATGAGTTTGGACAAATCGCGCCTGTATATAGCATAAGCGCGGGGTTGGATTATCCGGGCGTGGGACCAGAGCACGCATTTTTACACAGCACCAATCGCGCCAAATACGAGGCGGTTACCGATGATGAAGCGGTGAGTGCGTTTGAGTATCTATCGCGCGTGGAGGGGATAATCCCCGCGATTGAATCTGCCCACGCGATTGCCTATCTGCGAAAAGTCGCACCAACTTTGCCAAAAGATTCGCTAGTGATAGTTACGCTTTCAGGGCGCGGAGATAAGGACTGCGCGGCGATTGCACGATACCAAAATGAAAACTTGGGGGAGGAAGTATATGAGTAATATTAGTGAGATTTTTGCGAGGCGCAAGGGCTTTGTGGCGTTTATCGCGTATGGTTATCCTAGCATTGAAGCGAGTGAAAAGCTCATCGAAGTTATGGCGCGAAATGGCGTGGATTTGATTGAAATTGGGATTCCATTCTCTGACCCCACAGCGGAGGGCGCAGTCATCGCAAATGCAAATGAAATCGCGCTAAAAAATGGCATAAACACAGATACAATCTTTGAATCTTTAAGGCGCGTGCGGGAGCGTGTGAGCGCGAATCTGTCCTTTATGACTTATGCAAATGTCGTGTTTTCTTATGGCAAAGAGCGATTTATCGCGCAAATGCGGGATTTGGGAATGTGTGCGCTGATTTTGCCTGATGTGCCTTTTGAGGAAAGGGGCGAGTTTGAGGGCGAATGCAGGGCAAATGGCGTGGATTTGATTTCTTTTATCGCGCCTACGAGCGTGGATTCTGCGGATAGGATGGCGCGAATCGTGCGCGAGGCAAGGGGCTTTATCTATTGTGTGAGTTCGCTTGGGGTTACAGGGATTCGCGCGAATGTGGGCGGAGGTGTGCGCGAAATGGTGGCGCAAATAAAGCAGATTCGTAGCGATATTCCTGTGGCGGTGGGATTTGGCATATCAAATGCGCAAAAAGCGCGTGAAATAGCGGAGTTTGCCGATGCGATAATCATCGGTAGCGCGATTGTGAAGCTATGCGAGAGTGAAAAAGATTGCGTGCAAAAAGTCGGCGCGTTTGTCAAAGAAGTGCGTGGCGCGCTAGATTCTGCGAAGTGCTAAATTTACGCAAAGATTCTGTAAAATCGCTAAAATTTACGCAAAGATTCTGCGAAATGCTAAAAAGATTCTGCGAAATGCAATAAAATCGCAGAATCTCCCCCAAAAATCCCGCAGATTCTGCGAATTTTACACGATATGCTATAATTTCCAAAAATTTAAAAGGGCGTAAAATGACTTTGCTAATCGATAATTACGACAGCTTCGCGTATAATCTCTATCAACTTTTGGGTGGGATTTTGCAACAAAAAATCCGTGTGGTGCGAAATGATGAGCTGAATTTAGGCGAGATTGAAGCACTAAATCCAAATCTTATCGTTCTATCGCCCGGTCCGGGAAAGCCGGAGAATGCGGGGATTTGCGTGGATGTGGTGCGAGAGTTTGCAGGGAAAATCCCCATTTTTGGCGTGTGCTTGGGGCATCAGGCAATCGCCCTTGCATTTGGGGCAAAAGTCAGCTACGCCAAAAGCATAATGCACGGCAAAACCTCGCAAGTTGCGGTGGATACAAACTCGCGACTTTTCGCAGGATTTGCGCCAAAAATCAGCGTGGCGCGGTATCACTCCCTTGCCATCGCAGAATCACTGCCACACGAGCTAAAAATCATCGCAAAAACTGCGGACGGCGAGATTATGGCAATCGAGCATAAAAAATTCGCCCTTTTTGGCGTGCAATTCCACCCTGAATCTATTCTAACACCGCAGGGCAAGGCGATGGTGGAAAATATTTTGAGAGCAATTTAGCGCATTTTAAAGATATAAGTTTCGCGTGGCAGTCTAAAAAAATTCGCATTTGTGGCATTTGCGCCAAAATATTTCGCGCTTACATATTTCATCAGCGAAATTAGCGTGATGTGTGGGATTGTGGGAAATCCGCTTTTAAAAATCAACTCGCCCTTTGGCGCAGAATCTACCCCAAATTTCGCAGAATCTACCGAAACCATCGCAGAATCTACCGAAATAATCGCAGAATCTACCGCGCTTTTATTGCTTAAAATTACCAAATCCCCCGCCTTTGGTGTGCCTTCATTGATGAGATATAAGATATTTGCGCTACTTGGCGCATTTGTGCGTAAATTTGCAGTCACATTATGCAAAATCTCTAAATGCGTTTGAAATCCAAATGCGTAAAACACCGCATCCGCGCCATAAATCCTAATATCGCTCCCTATCCCATCAAAATAAATATCCGCGCCTTGCGGATTATCCCGCAAATGCGAAGCG